>CAXEUS010000211.1:0-4670 GCA_963999385.1 uncultured Candidatus Poseidoniales archaeon
CCGCTTACTGAGTTCAACAAGTCGATGTACGCTGGCAACATCTACCAATTGCTCGTTCATGGAAAGGACGACAATGGGTGGCGAGATCTTGACTATGTCAAAATTGACCTGAACCCGTATGTCTCCAACGATATGGTGCTTTGGTACTCTCCCCGTAACAGCACCGCTTGGACAGACAGTCTGTGGGTGGACATTCTCAATGTCACCACCGACGGTGTGGGCGCGAAATTGACCAAAACTGACGGAACCGTTCTCATCGACGCATTCGAAACCGAGTTCCTGCTCAACATGCCGATTCGTCTACACTGGAGCGTACCTACTGTTGGAGGTGTGGTTGAACCAGATGTCTACATGAGAGATCTTGATCCAGATAACGGAGAGAGCATTCTTTCGAGCAGTCGCTACAAGCAGCGTTGGATTTACTCAAGCGGTTTGAAATTTGACGTATCCTCGCTCTCGCTTGAGGACACCTCTGGATTCATCACGGCTTCTATTGGCGCCCAAGACGGTGGCTACACTAGACCAGGGGACCTGCTGCTGTTGAAAGGCAACTATCTTTTCAAGGACGCATTGGAGGGCGGCATTGATGTCAAACCACAGATTCCAATCACTCTGGTAATCACCCGCACACCGATTTATCCCGGTGGCCAGTCTAGCCTCGGTTATGTCGCTTCTAGCCCACAGACGGACGAATATCAATTCGAGAACGGGACGTTCGAGTTGCTCATATCCGCGGCTCTGGCCACCAACGAATACCGCTACGTGTTCTCTCTCGACGACATACCAGAAGGTGCCATAGATTCCTCTCCTGAGGTGGACCGCACATTCTACGCCAAGGTTGACGACGACGCTCCATCAGTTATCTGGGGTTCATGGAAGATGCGCTCGGGAATCACTGGCGATTTGTTTGAAAGACCGCCATCACCGCCCGCGCCATCCGACGCGCTGCCTTTGCTGCCATCTTCGTCGATGAATTGTGTTAACATCGAATTCACAGTTGACGAACTACAGAGGCTCAACAGCGACTCAATATCCATCAACTGGATGTTCTTCCAAGACAACTTCAACTGGTCATCCTACCGCACGACCTTCCCAGAACCATGGCAGACTCGAACAGCCAATATTGACCTCACCTCAAACAAGGTGAACATGCAATGCGTGGACCTGTGGGAGGGCCACAATATCCCTAGGGAACTCAACGGTGTTGAAATCCGTTTCTGGGTGACTGGTGAGGACTCGGCGGGCAACGGAGTGAATCCAGTGACCGGTGGTTCGTTCGGGGTTGCACTTGAGGGTGGCGCGTACGAACTGACCTACCAGCAGGCGGAGTTCCGAATCGATCGCGTTGACCTCTCTACCGGACAGCCCGAAGCACTGTCATCATTCGATATCCTGTTGCAGGTGACTAACATAGGCACCGAGGCAGGCCAGCTGTCCCTTGAGGTGTTCATTGTCATCAACGGCAGTCAACAGGGGAACTTCACCCATGACTGTGGCATTATCTGGGAACCCAATATGCAGGACCTATGCCGCGTACCTGTGGACCCGTTCCCGCAGCCGCTCAACGGCATCGTCTTCGCAATCTACGATTCTGATGGCAACCTGCTCGGCGAGTCAGAACAATTCCACGTTCGCGCCGCTGGCAGCAGTGGCACAGGTGGCATGGATATGTGGGTCATTGTCGGGATTGGCGGTGCTGTGGCCATCCTCATCGCGTTGGTGGTGGTGGTGCTGATGGTACTTGGACGTCGCCGCGAGGACGACGACGAATTCTTCCTAGAGGATGAGGACTACCTGCCTCCGGGTGAGGCAATGGAGCCTATCAGCCGTGGACCACCACCCTCTCGCAGTCGCGAGGTGGCAGGATACGAAGATGTTGGATCAACCCCGCCCGGATATGGCGGTGGCGGTCCCCCGGCTGCTGGTCCCCCGCGCCAGAGTTTGGAGATGCAGCAGGCGCTTGCTGAGTTCTCGTTCTGGGATGAGGAGACAATTCAGGGCTACTTCGATCAGGGTTGGAGCATTGAGCAACTGCACGACTGGGTGCGGGAGAACCATTGACCCTGATGGGTCAGAGCATACTGCGGGCGCAGGCCCGAATAGGAGGCATGAGCATGGACGGATGGCGTGAACTCGACCTTGCCAACCCCACCGAAGAACATGGGATGCTGCGCCAGATGGTACGTGATTTCGTCGCTGCTGAAGTCGAACCACAGGCGCTCGAGCATGACCGGGAGGAGCGGTTCAATCTTGACCTGTTCCGTAAACTCGGTGACCTCGGACTGCTCGGCATCACAGTGCCAGAGGAGTACGGAGGAGCTGGGATGGATGCTGTTGCGACTGCCATCGTCAACGAGGAGTTGTCTTACTCTGATCCGGGATTATGCCTCGCCTATCTCGCTCACAGCATGCTGTTCGCCAACAATCTCGCTCGAAACGGCTCACAGGAGCAGAAGCAGCGAGTGCTGCCCAAGGTGTGCAGCGGGGAATGGGTCGGAGCGATGGCGATGTCCGAACCGGATATCGGCACGGATGTCATGGGCATGTCGACCACGGCAGTCAAGGATGGTGAGGATTGGGTCATCAACGGACGCAAGATGTGGATTACCAACGGTTGCATCGATGATGAAGGGACCGCATGCGACGTCGTCTGGACCTATGCCTGCACCGGTAGCGACGAGCGGGGGAGAGCGGAAATTTCGACCTTCCTCGTTGAGCGTAATCATCCTGGATTCTCTGTCGGTCAGAAGATTAGCGACAAGACTGGAATGCGTGCCTCGAATACCGCGGAGTTGGTGTACGACGACTGCCGATTACCTGCATCCGCATTAGTGGGAGAACCCGGGTCATCGATGCTGCATATGATGCGCAACCTCGAACTCGAACGATTGGCTCTGGCCGCCCAGAGCCTCGGTATTTCTCGTCGCTGTCTGGTAGAGATGAATCGCTACGCCAGCGAGCGAGAGGCGTTTGGGAGTCCGATTCGTGACTTCGGTCAGATTCAGAGATACATCGGCGACTCGTATGCCGAGTGGCGAGCGATGCAGTCCTATGTCTACGACACCGCTCGCAAAATCGACCTAGATAGCGCAGGTAATCGTCTCGATTCTGATGGTGTCAAACTGATTTCCTCCCCGTCTGCGAAGAATATTGCAGACCGGGCGATGCAGGTGATGGGTGGCTACGGGTATGTCGGAGAGTATGTCGTGGAGAGACTATGGCGTGACGCCAAATTACTCGAGATTGGAGGCGGTACATTGGAGAGCCACCAGAAGAATATCACTCGTGATCTTGGAAAGAATGCAGATGCACTCCATCGCTGACAGGAGGTGCCAACGTGCACGATTGGAATTGGAGCGATTGGAACGACCCTGATGGCGGTATCATCCGCTTATGGGGTACGGTGGCCACAGTCATCCTGCCCAGAGAGTTGCGCCCCCGCGATGACTGGGATGGAGTAGCATTCCTGCTCAACGACGAGGAGATTGAGGCGTGGGATGAAGAGGATGCGATGGAGAAGCGCAGCCGCGGTGCTGCAGCACAGTTGGCCATAGAAGGGGGTGGTGATTTCACCCGCATGCTTGAGCGAATGCTGGCACTCGACCTGATTAAAGCGGGTAGATTCCCCGACCCGGAACCCCGTCGCCTGTTCAATCTGGCTCTGAAAGGTGAGTTGCCCCACTACTTCGTCGAGCCTGACACAGATGATGAAGAGTGGGTGAAATTTCTCGAGGCGTGGGGGGATGAGGCGGCTCGACTATCGAGGCTGGTAGGTCAACTGTTTGTGCGCAGAAGTTGGAGAAAGGCACTGAAGGAGGCGTTGAATGAATCATCTCCACCGAAAGGGATCGCAGAAGATGAAGCGGACCAGTTGTCCTACGCAGCTGCTCTTTCTACTGCCTGGTGGCGCCGCTCAGAGGCGATGCTGAACTCAGACCTGCGCCGCCAACGCGACCTGCGTCTGGCGGGGAGATTGCGCGGTTCTCTGGCATCTCTACGAGATTCTGGCGTCAGTTCGCCGGTGCTGATTGTGCCGCTTGCTAGCGCTTGGAAGAGCGACTTGCTCGCAATCCTCAAGGAGGAGCCGGACCCGGAGCACCTTGAAGCATTGAGCGCGGAGGATGACTGATGGCACGCAGGCAGGCGGCAAACGTCCGTGTTGTCAATAGGTTGGTGCGCTACACATCCTCAGAGCCAATCGATGGTGATGAGGTAGTATCTCAACTCGGAGGGAAAAAGTCCGGGAAATCGATTATCTTGGCGCTCAAGTCACCGCGAGCGACCATGCTCATCGACGAAGAAGGTAGGCTCGTTGTACACGGAACCTCCCATCCAGAGGTATCTAGAGCAGCCGCCAAGGAACTGCTGCTCAGGCTGGGTCAATCTGATTCTGGTCTGACGACAGAGCGTGGCCCGCTCGTCGTCTCGTTCCATTATGGTCAGCCACTACGCACCGATCGCATTCAGGAATTCATTCCTGAGGCGAAGATGGACGAGCGGCTGGAGTGTATTCGCATCGATGATGAGCATCACGACATGGAGTTGCTGTTCTTCAGCAACGGTGGCGGGGTCGCACTTGGTGCGCGCTCGGAGAACATGGTCAGTCTGGCTACCTCGCACTGGGGTACGCGCTTCGATGCCGAGCGACTGTTTGTGGATGTGCTTGTGAA
>CAXEUS010000212.1:0-7219 GCA_963999385.1 uncultured Candidatus Poseidoniales archaeon
ATAATACCAGTTTGTCATTAAAACAATTGAATGCAATCGCTAATTTTGAAACCTACAGCGGTTCAGATAATCCAATCAAGGGGTGGCAGTCTACAACATTCAACGAGGTAATTCCGATAACAACTCTCAATTTCCAACGGACAGGAAAAGACGCTGTATTCGAGACTGTCATCAATATCAATCTGAACATAACCGAAGTTGATAAATTTCAAGATGGGGACAAAGAAGTCTATGTTTTCAAGTTCGACAACAATAGAATTGAAAGAATTGAAATTCCTCAGTGACCACCCTTGCAATCAGGCGAGCCCGAGGTGCCCGAGCTTCTCTGGCAGATAGGTGTCGGTGACGTAATCTAGACCGTACTTGGCCAGCGACTGCTGCTCGGCCTTCACACCCATCTCAAGCATGTCCTTGATCCATTGCTGCCAGCGCCCATCGGAGAATCGCGGGTCCGTCAATTCAGCCTTGAGCGCCTCGATGTCCTTGGATGACAGGTCGTCTGAGGGGAGGTCGTAGGCGGCGATGTCGTCCGCGGTGATACCGAGATAATCAGCGGAGGGAGTTGCGAGATACTCTGAGATGTGCGCCGTCTTGATCGCCCCGTAAGCGATGCTGGCGTAGATGCGGAACGACCACGGGTCACCGTCGAGGAACACCACGACAGGCAGGTTCCATTCCTCGTTCATCCGTTTGATGATGCGTCTGGTCGAGCGGGCCGGCTGTCCCTTGAGGTGGATGAGTCCAGCCCTGAAATCCTCATCGAAACCGTTCTCTACCAACCGGTCGAACATTCCACCAGTCTCGATGGCCATGATGAAGTCGACATCGTGCCCGATCAGTTCGATCTTCTCCGCCTCGACGTTGTACGGCACACCGTATCCTGAATCACCCACGTCATCTCGGGCGTTGATGCGCATCCACTCCCCGCGTCGATTTAGTTCGTTGAATGTCATGTTCCCGATGATGCGAGCACCGTCCTCCTCAGGGCGGAGCCGGAAGTCCTCACGTAGGCAGCGGGTGACTATCTCCAGGTCCTCGGCGAGGTTGTTGCTCTCGTTCTGCGAGCCGAACTTGCCGTTACCCCACCCCTCGGAGATGTAGTACATCTCACGCAGGGTGGATGATTTCCCATTCTCGATCATCTCCTCGATGAACTCGATGATGTGCAGCGCGCGCAGCAGTTGACGGGCGCTTCCGAGGCTGCTGGCATCTCTCACCGTCCGCTTGCGTCCGTACTTGTAAACCCCGAGCCGTTGGTCGAACTGGATGTTCTTCTTGGTGCGAACTGGAAGGCTCATCGTAGGGGATTCACCTTTGCTCATGCGGTCGTGCATCTCTGCTGCAACACCGTGCAGTGCCTCGATGACCGCCTCACGACTGTGCTCTCTTCGCTCGCTCATTCACCACCACCCCACACATCTAGCGTCGATTGTCGCACCGCATCCCCGTCATCCTCGTTGTCGTTATTGAGTTCCTTGGGTTCTGCATCAGGTTCTCCATCTTGAGCCCGTTCAGCGACCCCAGTGAACGCCTCAATCGCTTCCTCGAATTCCGGCTCTGTAATCTGCAACAGGCCCGCTTCCTCCTCACGGCGCATCTGGTCGAGCATCTTCTCATCGAGGCGGGTGGCACCGATGATGTCGCCCGCACCGCGGAAGAATACCTCGGTTTCCGTCCACTCTCCCTTCTCGAGTCCAGAGATGGCGAAGCACAGGGTGACCGACTCGCCTGATTCGAGGGTGTCGAGTTTCCATTTGCGCAGTCCGTGAACCTCGCGCCGTCCCGCATGCGACTCATCGACGATTTCGGTGCCGTCGCGTTCTGGCCATTTGGCGAGCAGGGTGTAGGAACGCGGGCGGGCGGTGTAGTTGAACAGCACGAAATTCGCTTGGGGGCGCTTCTCGTCAGCATCCCAGGATATTTCATCTTCGATGAACACTGCTTTCATGATCTTCGTAATCACTGGTGAGAGTTCAGGTTCCTCACGTCCGAGGATTTGACTTGCCTTGGCTGAGATTTCGGGCAGGATGTCGTTGACCAGTTCGAATTTCTCACGCGCCTTGGCGCGCTGCGTACTCTTGCGCTTGTGGCTCTTCAGGCTCCTTCCGACTTCGAGCAGCGCCCTGCGAATCTCATCGAACACCTCTTCATTATCAGAGACCGCCTCCTTCGCTTCGCTAGTGAATTGCACATGCGTGCTCGCAAGATGGATGAGGATGGCCACCGGACCCTTGGGAATGCCTCGGCCACCGGGATGCTCTAGCCCGTAGCGTCGCCAGTCTACGCTCTCGATGACTTTAGTGAGCAGGCAGCCACCCTGTTGATACATCAGCGGCACGCGATTGGTGAATCTGAGTACCTCGATGGGTGAGTCAGAGGGCATGTCGGTGCCGAACAGGAGACCCACCTCGACTTGGAACGGGTTTCCGTTGGATACACACGGTTCGCGGGTGATGGTGGTGACGAACTTGGAATCAATCGCCTTGGCAAGCCCTTTCTTGATGAGCAGGTCTTCGATTGGTGAGAGGCAGTCGGTCGGTGGCGCCATCAGTTTGACTTTCTTGAATGCCGCCTGTAGATTCTGAACCTGCTCGCCCTTCAACCGCTTGGGGGAGGCTTTGTCGGAAATCTCAGCGATTTCGCATATCTGCTGCGCGCGGGCCGATGGTACTCGGCTGAAATTCTGTTGCAGGAACGAGGATAGGTATCGCTGCTCACTCTCTCGAAGCATGCGCTGCAGTGTGCCAATCTCCACGCCGTGCGGGTGCGGAAGAATCTCCTTCACCGGAGCGGGCAGCTTCTCGGTGACCGCTGGCCAGGATGCCTGTTCGATGACCCTTCCATCTTCATCGACCAAACAGAATGAGATTGCTGCGTGCGGATTGACGATTGATGTCATGCGCAGGTATTGGTAGACTGATTTGCGACCCTTCTGGTAGCGCCCTTTCATGCGCGCTTCTATCTTGACACCGTGAGGGATGTCAATGCCATTCTCATCCAGCCAGGGCTCGCGTTTGTGGTTGCTCTTGATGGCGCGATTCTTTCGGGTGTCGATACCGATGTCGATGTGTACCGCCACTCCTTCCTCCGATACCTTGGAGATGACGTGGGTGTGCTTCCCGGTCGTCAACTGAGAATACATCACCACCCCGGTGATTCCGATTCCTTGTTGTCCACGAGTCTGGCTGATGGTGTGGAATCTCGATCCGAACAGTAAGCGACCGAACACCTTGTCGATCGATGTGTACGGGATGCCCGGACCATTGTCCTGAGCGATGAGGATGAGCTCGTCCTTCTTCCCCTTCACCTTGCGAATCTCGATATCGATGACTGGGGGAATATTCGCTTCTTCACAGGCATCGAGAGAGTTGTCTACTGACTCCTTGACGGCGGTGATAATCGAGCGGGTCAGGCTGTCGAAGCCGAGGAAGTGCTTGTTCTTCTCGAAGAACTCACTGATGGACGCCTGTTGCATCCTTGGTCCTGATTCACTGGCAGCCATCGGCTCAACTCCTGCCTGAAGGTCCTCCCTCGGCCCGATGACGAGGGGCCCACAAGCAGCAAACACCCCCGGGTGGGTGACGGTATATCATCGTCGGCATCACTGAGCGCCATCACTGAGTGGACTGCGCTTCAAGGGCGAACATGTCTGGATGCCAAGCGACGATGCGCCCCATGAAAGCACTCGCCATCACGGTCAATGGGCTTGCTAGGTAGAGCCTGCCCGGCCCCGATCTTCCCTGATAGTTGCGATTGATTGCCGAGATGGTCACCTCCTCCTGTGTGTTCGATACCCCTGGTCCAGCTCCGATACAGGCGCCACAACCCGGGTCGATGAGATTGACGCCCGCTGCCTCGAACATATCGGTCCAACCATTCTCTTCAGAGAGTTCCTTTACCTTCTTCGAGCCGAACTGGATGTAGCATTCCACACCTTCGGGAATCGTCTTGCCAGCCCCCAGCGCAGCCTCCACTACCCGGGCGTAGTAGGCGAAATCGTCGTCCTTGCCAGCAGTGCATGACCCGGCATAGGCGATGTCGATGGCGACATCACCCAACTCGTCGATGTAGGCACCGTTGGTGGGGTCCGAAGGGATGCCGCGGTCAGGGTCACCGGGATGAGCGACCATCGGTCGAATGGAGTCGAGGTCGATTGTGTGCACCCCACCGTCATAGTGCGCACCCGCATCGGGCAGCACGAAGCGTGCACGGATGTCCTCGGCGGTCATCCCCGGTCGCCGCGCCAGCAACCATTCCACAGTCCTGTCATCCGGTTCACAGATGCCGGTCTTGGCGCTGCATTCGGTCGCCATGTTACACAGCGTCGCCCTCTCGTCCATTGACAGGCTGGCAAGTCCTGAGCCGCCGAACTCGATAGAGCGGTCGAGCGTCTGCTCGTCGCGAGCATACCTCCACAGAATGTGCAGCATGACGTCTTTGGCTGTACAGCCAGGGTTCAATTTTCCAGTGAGTTCGAAGCGAATGGACTGGGGCACGTGCACGAAGGTGAAGCCGTTGTGAATCAGGTTGGCAAATTCTGTCGAGCCGACACCGTAGGTGAGAGCATTGGAAGCCCCACCCATGCATGTGTGTGAATCTGTAGCTTGGATGAAGTCGCCCACATCGATGAACTCCTCTCGTGCCACTTGATGGCAGATTCCCGGACTCACTCCACCGACGGCAGAATAGTCACGCATTCCCGTATGCTGCTGAAATTCCTTCTGCAACCGTCTCAGGGTTTCGATCTTCTCAGCGAACTTGCCGAACCGCGGCACTCCCGTGGCATACAGCAGGTGGTCCTCAAAAACGGCGAACTTGGAGGGGTTGGGGATGCTGTAATCATCGCCGTACTCCAACCTCAGGAACTCATGCACTTGTGCGCTGGTAAACTCGTGACTGTATCCTCCGTCCACTTGAGCGATGACCGCATCTCCCGGCCGCACGTGTCCTGAGTCACCGTTACTCGATACGAGTTTGGATGTAATCATCTTCTCCACCATCGTCATCGGCAACTCCTCGGATGAGATGGAGGGGAGTTCTATTTCCTCGGATTTCAGTTTCTCTGAGAAGGGGAACAGTCCCCCGCTCTCAAGGATGAGTCGTGTAACCGGGTCGTATTGAGCCGAGAACTCTGCTAGTGGAATACTCTCTCCGGATTGCAGCCGCTCGAGCATGGCATGGTCCCCCATCACTTGGCCGAGGTTGATGTTGTTCCGCTCATGGATTGGGGCGAACGATGCAGCGATGACGATTCTGACATTCGACCATCGTTCACACTGTGCAGCAGGCTCCCGGCTGGAACCGGTGCCTTTGCGCTGCCCAGACACGATGACCTCGAAGTCACCATCAATCAGTGCTCGTGGCTCAAACACCCTTCTGCCTTCGTGCATCAGACCGGCGTAGGCGTTCTCGGCGATCTTCTGCGGGTCGTGGTCGAAGCAGACCCAAGCAGGCGTAATCACATCGGTGTTGATGTCGTCGAGTAGGTCGTCCACAGAGATATCTGACATCTGCAGATCGAGCCCATCGTAGAGTTGGTGTCGAATAAGTTCCAGATCCTTGGTCAGGAATAGCACCCTTTTCCCGGGTGTGAGACAAATCTCTGTGGGTGGCCACGACTCGCTCACTTGACTACTCCCTGCCCTACGGGCAGGACTTCGATACATTCGGTACTTATCACGCTTCGCGGGGTGCACAGACGAGTACTCCGTGCCCCAATGTTGTCGACGTATTCCGGACTACCGATCCGCGATGGTCCACTGAGTCCCGAGAATATCACTCTCAAACGACGATGCAAGTCCAATTGAATCACAAAAAAGGCTTAAATACGGTCCGTCGGACCCCGCTTATATCTTTCCCTCTAAACAGATGAGTGAAAGGCCAGGATGATGAACATAAGATGGCAGAGAACCAACAGATAGAGGACATCGTAAAGTGTCCAGAATGCAACAGCCGCGCTCTAGAGCGGGATGAAACCCGCGGAGAGGTCGTGTGTCAGGAATGTGGACTCGTAATCGAGGACAACGTAATCGATCAGGGAGCTGAGTGGAGGGTGTTCTCGCCCGAGCAAGGTGACCAGCGTGCTCGCACGGGTGCACCGATGACCGTGATGCTGCACGACAAGGGACTGTCGACGGACATCGATTGGCAGAACAAGGATTACTCTGGGAAGACAATCAACTCTCGTTATCGCTCCCAATTCTACCGCATGCGCAAGTGGCAGAAGCGCTCGCGCGTCTCCAACGCCACCGAGCGAAATCTCGCTATGGCACTGGCTGAGTTGGACCGTATGGCCAGCCGTCTGGAACTACCGAAGTCGGTGCGTGAAGCGGCCGCTGTGAATTACAAGAAAGCGGTCGAGAAGCGCCTCATCCGCGGGCGCTCCATCGAAGGTGTCGCTGCAGCCAGTCTCTACGCTGCTTGCCGTCAGTGTGGCGTTCCAAGGACCTTGGACGAGATTGGTCAAGCGAGCCGTACCGGACGCAAGGAGATTGGTAGGACATACCGCTTCATGGTCCGCGAACTCAAGATGAAGATCATGCCCACAGGCCCTGAGGACTACATCTCTAGATTCTGCTCAGGTCTCGGACTTGACGCCGAGGTGGAAGCGAAGGCATACGAACTCATCAAAGCCGCTCAGGAGAAGGAACTCACGAGCGGGCGCGGACCCACGGGAATCGCAGCGTCAATCATCTACATCGCCAGTGTTCTGTGCGGCAAGCGCAGGACTCAGCGTGAAGTGGCAGAGGTCGCTGGAGTGACAGAGGTCACAATCAGGAATCGCTACAAGGAACTGATTCAGAACCTGAACATCGAACTCGAGATATGATTCTCCAAACGGAGGCACGGGGTCTACTGAGGACCACACCCCGATGGTATGGATGGGGTTGACAGATGTCGTTTGGACGAGCTCAGCGAGAGACATCGGCAATTGTTCACACCTATTGCGTCGAGCAACTGCAGAATCTGCTGCGCCTCGGCACGATGGAATGGCCCTTACCCCCGCCCCCTGTGCGTGATGCCGACCTGCCGGTGGTCGAACCCTCTTCACCCACGAAGGTGGTTGAGATGGGTGTCGGTCTGTTCAGTATAGATCGCGCTTCGATGACACGTCACCTAGAGGTCACTCGAGAGGCAATCATCCCTCACCGCCTGTCGTTAACGGTGGACCCGCAGAAAGAGGGTGAGCGCTGGCTGCTCAGGAGGCTCGATGATGTAG
>CAXEUS010000213.1:0-16616 GCA_963999385.1 uncultured Candidatus Poseidoniales archaeon
AGCCATCGGTACCCGTTTCAAGCCCACCGACATCTGAGAACATCAGCAGATGCGTTCCGTTGTCGACGATGAACGAGTCAGCTTCGTCTGAAACCCAGACCATCGAGCCAGTGCCCGGCTCATCTCGGAAGGCGAACGGTTGATCTTCAGCATCCATCATGAATGAGGCGATGGGCACAAGCGCGAACGACAGTGCAATCCAGAGGATGAACATCACGCCCCACTTGATTATCCAGTCGAGTTTCTTCTTCGCCAGCCAGAGGATGATGGCTGTGAATATCAGAATGGCGATGAACTCGAAGACCAGATAGCTCGCCGTAGTCGTTCCCGCATCTCCAAATGCTCGCGATTCAGGCCGGTCGTGATAGGGTTGAATCCAGATGGAAATGAGGATGGTTACGGTGAACATCAGTGCCATGCTCATCATCGACTGCCACTGTGAAGCGAGCGCCCGCATCACCAGTTCCATATGTCGTGGCGCTCCTTTGGAGCGCTCAACCTTGGTACCAACCTCGCCAGCCATCGGTCGGGCGAGCAACAAAGGCCATTTCAAGGCGACCGTGCAACCCCATATCTCGGAGGGAGTCTGTGAGCGAGGTTCGAGCGTGGCTTGACGAGTTGCGCGCCATAGGGATGCGTCCGGGATTGGAGGTCACTTCGGCATTGCTGGCTAGACTCGGAATGCCGCAGATGCAGTTCCCCTGCATCCATGTCGCTGGTAGCAACGGCAAGGGGTCATGTTGCGTCATTCTCGCTAACGCGTTCACCCTCTCAGGAAGGAGTTGTGGTTTGTTCACCTCACCTCACCTCTGCTTTGTCGAGGAGCGCATCCGAATAGATGGCATACCCATCTCTGCCGAGAGTTTCGATGAGAGCCTCTCCAAGGTGCGGGATGCTGCAGAGATGGAACCGGTCACGCTCCCATCCTACTACGAGGCAACCTTCCTTACAGCGATGGTCGTCTTCGCAGATGCTGGCGTAGACAGGGCAGTCATCGAGACAGGTCTAGGTGGCAGACTCGATGCTACCCGACTTTGCGAAGCTGACTGCTGTGTATTGACAGAACTTGCACTTGAGCACACGGACGTGCTAGGTGACACATTGGCTGAAATCGCAGCAGAGAAGGCAGCGATAGTTCGTCCAGGTGCCCTATTCATTGCGAAGTGGACATATGATGCGGCAGCAAGGAAGGCGATTGAAGATGCAGTACCACCACAGCAGCGTTCCTTAGCCTACTGGTGGCGGAATGATCGGGAGATGTCTATCCGCTTCGACAACGCCGACAAAAGCCATCGTCCGGTTCCCAAAATCGAAGGTTTTGACGGATGGTCATCGTATCAACAAGATGCTGCGCGACTTGCAGAAATAGCGCTTCGCTTTTTCTTTGATGATTCTGTTGGCGTCGTAATAGAACCAGCAAGAATGGTGAAGAGTGCGGTGATGCACACGGTATGGCCCGGTAGAATGCAGTGGTTGGAGCACGAAGGGGCGCCCTTGCTGCTCGATGCAGCCCACAATCCGTCGGGTATGGAGAAGGCGTGCGAGCAGTTGCGTACCCAGATGGAGATGGATAGTCATCCCACTCCTGGAGTGATTATTCTGGGGTGCACCCCTCAAGCAGATTTTGTCGGATTTTTGCACCCTCTGGTGGAGTTGATAGTCGAAGCAGAGGTCGATCATGTAGTGGTAACAGAGCCACAGAAGGGTCGCAGGCCAGCGGTTCCAGCCGCTGAAGTGGCAGCAGAGTTGGAGGCGCAAGGCGTACCGGCAAAGGTTGAGCAGGCGAGGAATCCCGCTGATGCACTTGCTCGTGCGGTTGAGTTGGCGGGTGGCAATCCTCCACAGCTCGTTCTTGGCATTGGCAGCATCTATCTCGTTGGCAATCTGTTGGAGGCGATGGGCCTAGACGACAGGGAGTCAATGACCGTGTTGAGGCCAGCTCCTGAGAAACAATACTGGACATGAGAAGGCATGATAGGGTCAGCCCCGTACAAGGAAGTCCGCAGGTGGTCGAGATGAAGGAGAAGCACCTTCGAATCCGTATAGAGCAGTGCTTGACGCTGTCCAAGGCGAGTAACTGCCCGCGTGCTAAGTTCGGGGCACTGCTCGTCGACCCGGAGCGCAACGTCATCCTGATGGATGGCTACAACGGCGGCCCGCGCGGTGGTGGTGAACTGTGCGGAGGCGACGTCTGCTTGCGTGATGAAATGAAGATACAGAGCGGGACTCGCATTGAGGTCGGATGCCACCACGCCGAGATGAATCTCATCTGCAATTCGGCCGCAAACGGTGTGCCGACCAAAGGGGCTTGGCTCATCGTCACCGGAGAGCCGTGCATGATGTGCTCCAAACTCATCCACCATGCGGGAATCAACCGCGTCATCGTTGTGGACGGTGGCTTTGGCGGACAGAACGGTGTCGACTATCTAGAGCAGCACGGTGTGTCCGTTCAACTCACTGAAGGGCCACAAGACCCTCGTGGTGACCTCAAACCCGCTGAATGATGCTCACATCTCTCCGGTTCTGAGAGCGAACAGAAGAGGACCCATATCCACTTCCAGTTCCTCAACGCTGCCCTCGTTCTGAATCACGATGTCCGCCATCTCGGCTGTGGCGACCAGAGCTTGTCCACTATCGTCGACGGCCTCGAGTTCAGCCTCCTCCTGAGTGCGGAACTGCTCAAAGGTCTCAGCATCCCCCGCTCTGCCGCGGGAGGATAGTCGCTCCCAGCGGATCTCTTCTGAAGCTCGCACCTCAATGAGCCAGAAGTCTGTTCGAGTCTGAAGCGCGGTCACTTCAGCCGGAGTGCGAATGCTGTCGATTACATGGTCGCTGCCTTCCGGTATCTGTTTCAGCAGCATCTCAGCGAGTACCCCCGGACCACCATCTGCGCGCAGGGTGCGCCCCCCGTCAATCAATGAGTCACGAGTGATTTCCATACCTTGTTCTGTGAGCCAGTGACGAATGGAGTCGGAGCAGGAGGAACTCTCGAAGCCTTGTCTCTCCAACCAGTTAACGACGGATGACTTGCCCCCCGCGTTTCGGCCAGTCAATCCGATGAGCAGAAGTCTCCCTCATGCGGGCTCGGATGGTGCCGGCCCTTCAGCGTGCCGCGAGCAGTGCTGGTCGCTCGCTCGCAATGAGGGTGGGAGTTGCTCACTCCCAGTCATCATCGTCATCATCTTCGTCGTAGTATTCTTCATCCTCTTCGTCGAAGAAGATGTCATCCTCGAACACAGATGTCCTCATGCCACCGCGCATGCTCACCGCGCCCACGATGGGCAGAATAATCATCGCGAGGATTATTCCGATGACAGCCACCGGGTTCTGGCGAGCTTGATCGATCCATCCGAGGCCCCATGCGTAGTCCACGGACACACCCACTTCAGCAGAGTTGTCGCTCTCATCAACTTCGATGATATCGTCGTCTATGTCCACCACCACGCGTACCCGGTCCACGTCCTTCTTCGCTTTCCAGGTCGCCTTCACGGGGATGGCCTCGTCGCTGATTCCTGCCAGCGCCTGTGTGGCAAATGGACTCAGGTCGTCACCGGAGTAGAATCCCACGGTGAAACTGGAGTTGGTCGATCCGCCCAGATTGGCCACCCACGCGGTTATCTCGATATCGGCACCGACACTGACGACCTCTTTGTCCGCTGACACTCGCTCGATGGTCAATTGTGGTCCGGTCGCTCCGAAGCGAACCCACTGAAGTTCGTGGTCATCGTCCAGTTCAACCGGTTCGCGCACCGGGTCGGATTTGGAGTTGGATTCGGTGGCGAGAGGATTGCCTGCAACGTCCCAACCTTCAATCCAGAATCCTACGACGTAGTCTTGGATTGGCGGATTGATGCCGTCCCCGATTAGGTCGACCGTACCGGTCCACTCAATGGCGGTCCCCTCCTGACGCATGCCCAATTCAGAGGAGCCCGACGCTATCTGGCGACCGTTATCGTCGCGCATCAGCCAGTGTACCCATTGTGGGCTTCCCGCAAGGTCGGCGTCTTCAGAACCGATGAACTCGACAGGGACCTGTGTCAGCATTGAGGTGTTGCTGATGTCGATGATGTCGATGGGTGCTATCCGCTCTATCACACGCGGCGGTGAGTGGTCGACGTGCAATTGTAGTGTGGTGGCCACCGTGTCGCGTGTCATGTCCTCGCCGCGTCCTGGGACGTTGCGGATGCCTGTGAGGAAGGTACGCATCTCAGATGAAGCTAGCGAGGTAGCCGCTCCTAACGGTACCTCGAGCGAGAAGCCACCATCTTCGGTGAGGCTGCCATCAGACCAGTACTGCACACCATCGAACGTCTCGACAGTGATGCCGAGGTTGCGGGGCGCGGGCGTGTCACTACCCTCGTAGACGACGCGTCCCGACCAGCGCAATCGGTCATCGGGAACGACACGGCTACCATCGGACAGCACGCCTGTGCGCGGTTCCTGAACGTCCTCTACCTTGTACGAGTTAGCGTCCAGTACGAGGTCGTTCTCGACGCGGAACGTGTGCTCTTCGAATATGACACGAGTGGGTTCATCTATTCCCAACTCCTTGTAATCTAGCGCCAGATCGGAGTAATCCTCGTCTGGCCAGTCCCAAGAGTAGCGGAAGATGAAAGTTGGTCTAATCCACGGCATGCCAGTGTCGTTGGTGATTACTGGAACACCACAGCCTGCGTCATCCCCATCGTTGCATGAATCATCTAGGATGATGTACGGACTTTCGGACCAGAAGGTGTTGTTCTGGCCGGAGTAGGAAATCCGCTGCTGGTCGCGTGTGGGGTCTGGTCCTTCGAAGTCGAAGATGAGTGAGATATCCTCGTAGTCTATTCTCCCGTTCGCATCGACCAGCCCTAGGCTGATGTGCTGATTGACACCTGAGAACACCTTGCCTCCATCTTCGTGCCCCATCCAGTCCAGACCGGTGAATACCGCATCCGTGTCCACACGTGTGCGATAGGTGCTGAGGTCATACTCGAATCCCGGACCTTTGACATTGGTGAGTGGATGTCCGGCGATGTCGGTTCCGGTGACATAGTAGGAGACCTGACCCATGTTCGGGTTACGTGAATCATCGATGTGCCCGAAGAAGTACTTGTCATCAGATTCCGTCATGTTCACCATTGTCTGATTGACGTATTCAGATGCGTCCGCGTATCCGTTACGATTAGCATCGTTGTCGAACTCTACCCAGTAGTGCAACGTCAACTGCTCAGGCGAGCTGACAGCGTCTTGGACGCGCACACGGATGCTCTGGTCCACTGAACCGGCTTCGTAGGCACCCTGGGCTGGCCATGAGTCGATTAACGTGGGAGGAGTAGCGTCGATACGGTAGGTGCGTCCCCACGAACTGTTGCTCGTGAGTACCTTCAATGGGTCACGTGGATTGTCAATCTCGATTACGTAGGTAACGCCCTCGGGGCGGTCGAAGTCATCCATCTGTACTGAGATGAAGAACTCCCCGTACGGATTGCTGCTGTCCTTTGCCATCAGGAACTCCCCTTCACTGGTTTGCTTCATCACCTTGACATCGAAGGCTGAGTCAAGCGGTGCGTCCTCAGAGTACGCATACCAGATTGCACCTTGGAAGTGCAACGTCTCACTGGCTGCAATCCATGAGTTGTCAGGTGCGTCGTCGTAGAGAACTTCACCATCGTTGTCGCGCACCTTGAGCCACCCCAGTCCATACGACTGGTTGACTACGATGCCCGCCGGACCGGTACTCATGACTAACGGGGAGTATCCCTCGCTGTCAGTGCAACTGACTCGGAAGCCGACGTTATTCTGTTCAATGAATTCAGCCGTGACTCGGAATTTCCAGTGGATATCCTGAATGCCGTTGCTGTTGTTCGTCCACGTTCCCGCCGTGTCCGGGATGATCCAGTCGTCCGGGTCGTCGTCGACCAGTGTACCATCGCTTGCCCACGTAAGGCTCGGCATAGATGAGGAGGGTAGCGATAAGATATCCAGTTGAGCGCTGGATATTTCGTTGGCGTTCTCCCCAATTACGTGCCTCGTAATCACCTCGTAACTGTCGTCCATCTCGTGCAGAATCATGTCTTCATCGTACATGATATCCAGATTCACCGTCTGCATCGTGTATTCGATTGAGAATGATGTGATACTCACCTTTCCGGTTGCCTGAGATCCCACATTGACGCCGATATTCACAGTACCCTGACCAGTGTCGGGTATTGCTGAGTTGAGTGCGGCAACGATTGCTGCCCCCTGAACGGTCCACGCTCCGAGTAGCGTATTCTGAGATGTCCATTCTTTAGAGCCGTCGCCACCAATGTCGAGCGAGACATCCTTTGGAGCATCGCTGACGATGGCTATGTTCAAGTCGTCGAGTACCGGAGTGTAGGCGTTGCCAGAACCTGCATACATCCAGATACAGAGCGTGAAGTAGAATGGATTACCGCTGAAGAAACTGGTTTGACCACTGGTGACGCTGGTGCCGGTTGCAGTACACGATGTCGTGGTGGTGACCCATTTCAGCGCCATGGAACTGCCTCCAGGTGTGGTGGCGTTCCACCATACGGTGGCAGCCACCGGCGACCCACCTGCCGAGCCGAAGTAGCGGTACAGGCGCATGTAACCGCTTGAGTAGTAGGTGGCGATGTAACTGAGGCCGACAGTGTCCAGTATGGGTGTGGAGGTGCTGGTTCCGTTAAGGTAGGCCCTCCAGCCAATCTGTGTGCCGCCGTTGGCGAAGGTGATTGCCTGCCCCTGCAGTGCTGGCTTCCAAGTGGTGCCACCGTCATTGGTGACCTCAAACTCGATGCCGGTGGCGCTGGGCTCGTATGTGATCGCTGTGGCCAGCGACACCTCAGTGACCGAACGCGTCAGGGTGATGAAGGCCGAAGTGACGATGCTGTCGTTGCTGGACGGTAATCTAGCGTCGGAGGGCGCGGCAGCTCCGGTCCAGAAAATCTTGCGCAACAGGTTGTTGTTGTTGCAGTAGGAGTAGTAGTAGCAGGTGTAGAGCAGTTTTCCATCCTCAGTGCGCTCGAGCCCGTAGTGGCCGTGGTAGTTAGGCATCTCAATCGCACCCTGGTAGGTGTACCAGTTCCCGGTGTGCAGGAAGATGTGGTGCGTACCCTGACCTGTGCCCGTCTGTTGGTATGCCGCCAGAGTGATGCGCGGTCCCTGAATGTCGAACCCATAGACATTGTAACTCAGCAGAGTCGTGTCGGCGAGGTACTGTGACTGAATCACAGTCATCGGGCTGCTTCGATTCACCTTCTCGGCGTAGAACGCCCAGGTGGGTTGCTGATAATTCCGTACGAGCATCCACATCTCATTCGTGTTCGGTTCGAAGGCGATGGCCATCGGATACTTGTTGCCGGTCATCGCCCAGTAGTTCTGGCATGTCCAGGTGCCTCCGTTCACACTCCACTTGGAGAAGGAGCGGTATGAGTAACTGGCAGTCCAAACGGTGCCGTTCCCATCGCTTGTAGCATCGTAGATGTACCGGTTGGCATTAACGTTGCAACCAGTCGTGACGAAAGAACCCTGTCCGATGTAGGTGCCGTTCGACTTGTACCATCGGTGAATGTATGGCGTCATGGTGCTGGTGGTGGTCCAGACGATTACCTGATACTCATCACCCTGCTCGACCACTGGTCCCCCGTAATTCCATGTCCCTCCGCTCACCGTTTCGTGAATTCCCATTTGCGACGCGGACAGGTACCCTTGGTCGCCGTTGGCGAAGAACGCCCCCGTCGTGTTGTGGTGACCGTTCGTGTTGCCGCTGACGTCGTTCGTGCTCGTCAGTCCCCACTCCTGAGTTGTTGACTGGGGTCTCAATGACGCCTGATCATTGTCTACGTCGACCTCGTAGCGGTATCCTTGGGTGAACCAACCAACGTTCATGAGTCCGTTCGTGGTTGCTGGACCACCGAATTCTGAGTTCGTAGAAGCGTTCGCCCATGTCGTGGTTGCTGCTTCTCCTAGCAGGTTGAATTCCGCCGCGGTCACCTCAGCTCCGTAGGGCATGACAATTCCTGCTGTACTGCCTGTTCCTGCGCCGGAGAAGGTGTGCACGAAAGAGGTAGAGCCATCGGAGAACTGGGTCTCGGTGCTAGATGCGGCTGCTAGGGGTGCGATGCTGGCCGCCAGCATGAGCCAGACGAGCAAGAAGGGAATCCCAGCGCGGGCATTACTTTCGCTCAACATGGCCGGTCACTTAGTGACCGTCAAGATGTCCATTTAATCTTGGTGCGTAGAAGTCGGAGCGCTACAGTACGCTGGTGGGCAAGAGCAAAGACAGGCGTACTGCTGCGTAGGTCGGGTGAGAAGATGTCCATCAGTCGGGATTTGAAGCGTATTCGCAAGTCTTTGTTCAAACCGGTAGGTGATTGGTGGGAGCGGCAGCGCGACAATCACCTCGTAATCCTCGGAGTCACCTTCGTCTTCGGATTAGCGATGCTGGTCTGGGCGATTATCTTCCTGTTGTTCTTGATGCCTAATGCCCAGCAGGAGGCGAATGAGTACAGTGAATTACTCTCGTGGACATGGGTGGGGTTGTTCGTTGGCTTGGTTCTGCTCATCATAGTCGGACCTGAATTCTTCCATTATCTCAGTCACCGCAACACCCTGCGCGAGATTCTTGATTTAGGGTCGAGGCCGGAGTTTCAGCGTCGTCGCCAAGAGGCGGATGATTCCGTAGAAATGCTAGGAAGCCAATGGAAAGCGATTCTTGAATCTAAGCGGGTCCAGTTGGGTATTCGGAAATCGATGCCGGCCGGCATTGATTACGTCGAGAACACAGGCCCCTCGTGGCTCCGGAATTGGCTCGATACCGATGAGTCGTTACTATCGAAGCGATTCCCCGAGGCTGAGTGGCTGAAGGATTCGACCACGAACAGGACGATAATCGGGTTCTCGGTAGTTGGGCTGCTCGCTTTTGGCTGGAACGCCATATTCGGTACCGTCAGGCACACGTTCGGTGAGCCACGCAATATGTCTCTCGATTTGGAGGCAGTCATCACAGGTGAGCGATACCATGCGACGTGGGCACCGCACCTCGATATGTTCTCTCTACTGTTCATTGTGATTCTCATCATCGTGTTGGGCATGACCCGTCCAGCCGCGGATGTCTCAGCCTCGGAAGAGGAGGAATGACCCAGAGGTGCGACATGGGCTCCTCTTGGGGATGGGTGCGCGAGGCAGTCCTTGCCGCCGGGCTGATTATGCTGCTAATCATCGGGTTGTGGGTCAGTACCGGTTCGATGCCGCCGATGGTGGTGGTCGAATCTCAGTCAATGATGCACGACTCGCAAGGAGAGGTTGGCGCAATCGATCCTGGCGACCTTGTGCTGGTGATAGCGCATGAAAGACATGGCGAGATAGTGTCGTGGGCCGAAGCCGTTGAGGAAGGGGGAGTGTTCGAGGGTTGGTGGACTCATGGCAATCCCGGTGACGTGATTATCTATTCCAAGAATGGAGGCAGTGATACACCCGTGATTCATCGCGTTATGCTGCACGCTGTGGCGCACGATACCACACCCCCTCTCAATCGCTCTGCTGGCACCTGTCCTGAAGGCGCCAGTTGGGATCCTGTATCTCTGGATGGTGACGGTCAAGCCGGAACATGCGTGCTCACCTGGGATTTGCTGGGAACCAACGTCACAGACGTAGCCACCATCGACTGGACGTTCACGGACATCCACTGTTCTGGCCAACCGCACGGGCTGATGATTCAATCATGGGACCCCGGTCACGCAGGCTACCTGACGCTTGGCGACAACAATGACTGCAACGTTGACCAAGGACAGGCTGCATACTCACTTGCTCAGGGCCTGTCGGACGAGAATGGACGTCCTGTACTGGCCGTCCGCGATGATTGGGTGCAAGGAGTCGCTGGCGCAGAGATTCCTTGGGCCGGAACGGTGAAACTGCTGGTAGCCAACAACGCTGCTCAAGTCACCAGTCGCTCGTGGACAATGCTCGCTGGTTCAGCCTCAAGCCTACTACTGCTCACCTGGGTGATTGAGCGGGCCACGACCAAACTGGTCGCCGAAGCACCAGAGATTGAGCTCGCCCGCAAGGAAGCGGGATTATCACTCGAGGAAGAGTAGCACCTGTTTGGGGCTACAACGTGCGCACGTAGGGGAGAAACAGTGCGATGAGCATCATCACCAGCACGGTGATGCTGGACCACGCCGACATCCTGTGCGCTAGTTTCTCTACTCGCAACGGGTGCCAGTCTCGGGACATCGCAGACAGGCGACTCAACTGGTCGTGCATCCAGTCGCGCATCAGATGTCCACCATCGAACGGTATCAATGGGATGAGGTTGAACGCACCTAGGACGATGTTCCACCAGATGAACCAGAACAACAGGTGTACCAGAATGAGCATCCCGGTCATTCCTAGAATGCCTGCGAATCCGTCATCAGCGACGGCCAGCATCTCGATTTCCTGTACATACATCACCTCTCCAGAGGTTTGTATGGGCATGAACAGCAGGGTCATCGGTTGAGCCACGAATCCGATTACAGTTGCCAACTTCCCTTCGGGCCAACTGTCAGAGAGAGGCCCGGCTAACCTCTCTGCGCCCACGGTGCTCGAGGATACTCCGCTGACCCCGAGGAAAGGGTCTCCAGGTTCGACTCCTTGCGCCTTCAGCCAAGTTTCCGTCGCCGAGACATCACATCCGCTGGTATTTGCACACGAGTTGACGTAGTAGGCGTGCTTGTCAGTGAGCACCACCGGCACGTTGCGTAGTTCTCTCTCTCCGTTCGCATCGGGTACTGAGAGAATGGTCAATTCGACTTCTTCGTCAGAACTGTACTGATCGATGACCTCTCCGAACTCGGCGTAGTCACGAACCGTTTCGCCGTTCAAGTGTGTGATAATCTCCCATGCTTCGACTCCGGCCGCCTCCGCAGGTTGGTTCTCGACGATTCCAGTTGCGTGGATACCCTCGTCTGCCGCGATGAACTGGCTGACGAGTGCGGCGAGCAGCAGGAAGCCGAGAAACGATGCGTAAATGTTGACGGCAGGTCCGGCTGCGAACACACGTTGGCGCTCCTTACGAGGTGCGCGCATCAATTCCTCCGATTCCGGCTCGGCGAAGGCGCCAATGGGCAGCAGGCCGAGAATCAGCAGCCCGAATGACCTGACTCTCATTCCATGAGCGCGCGCGAGTATACCGTGTCCGTACTCGTGCATCACCAAGGCGACGATGAGCCCGAAGAGTCCCCAGCCAAGGGGGATGGCTGGTGAGATGCCGGGCAGGGCAATCAGCTCATTTGCTGGTGGAGGATCCGTCTCCTGCGGCATGAACAGCACGATGAGAACAGGGAGCAGAACGAACAGCAGTACTACGAGTAGGCTGATGACGCGGCAGGTCCACAACCCGAGTTCTCCAAACATTCGCCAGAACAGCCGCGGTCTGGACACTGTCTCCAGCACCCGCTGGCCCCGCTTTGTGCGCACCATCAGCACGATTCCCATTACACGCGTAGCGTCCCATCGATCGAGCACGCCCGCCCGTTCAAGCCCTTTCAGGATGATGTACCAGATGACGACGCCTGCGAGTAATGGATGAATCATCACCGCGAGATAGGTGGCCACCAAGATGAACAACAGTTCAGCCCAGCGCTGTCGGTCCAGTTCCTGCTCGGTCACGCTCTCTGCTCACCGCGGCTTTGCTTTCAACCTGCGCCACGGTGTGTAGCTTGTCGCAGGTCTCAAGTGAGGCGTGCTTCTCACGGAGAGTGGTAAGCATGGCGAAACCCAAGCCGAACAAGGCTGAGCAGTCTCCAGAGAAGCGCATCTCGTCGCTGCGCCGGGAACGTGATGCGATTCGCAGGATGCTTCAGCAGGGAGCACTGACACGCATTGAGCGTGAGTTGAAGTCTCAGCAGAAGACTCTCAACGAAATCGAGTCGCTGCTCGCTGGCGAATCGCGGTGAAGCAACATTCAGTCTGATGATGATCAACTGCGGCGGAAGCGTCGAACCCATTCCTCTCTGGGTTCCAGTTCCTCCGTAACGACGCAAGCCTCCTCCTCCTCTTCAGCGCGCAGTTGCTCATCCCGTTCGAGCCACGCTTTGTTGCGTGCTCGCAGAGTTGTTGCGGTAGCCTCGTAACTTTCTTCGTCGCGGCAGAGCAGTGAGAGGAATCGGTGTAGTGGCAACCCCTCATCCCAATCGAGATAGGGCCGTCCGTTGCGGGTGAGTGGTAGTGCTGGAACCCGACGGGCGATTACAGCCAACTTGCCTTGCAGAGAAGTGGTTTCGATACGCAGAATACGCCAAGAATCCCCGCGAACTCCCTTGAGACGGAACCCGTACAGTGGCATTAGACCACACATCTCACCAGCTTCTCGTAGTTCCTCATGTTGGACCCAGGTTCTTCCGGAGAGGTAGATGCGCTTCTCCTTGTTCGCCTTCACCTCTATCGGGAAGGAGATGTCTCCTCGAACTGCCAGCAAGTCCCCTGAACCAGCGGCACCACTGCCCGCGGCTCGTACTACCAGAAATGGTCGGCGAATCACCTGCATCGCGCGCGCCTTCTCAGACGAGTTGCAACTGCGGGTAACTGCCCGTACTCCATCAGGGTCACCAGCGAGAACAGCGCGAAGTTCGCGCTCGTAGAGACTGGACATCGCCGGAGATGGTTGACAGGGTGTTCAAATGAACATCGGTTGTTATCCGTCAGACGACGCCTGTTTCCATGTCTCAATCAGTTTCTCCGCCGACTCCGCCAGCACAATCATTGAGATATGGCGAACTATACCAAGTCATGTGGACACACTGGTCGTTCGAACCTCGGACTTCAGTTTGGCATACCGCCTGCTGGCAGCGATGAAACGCAAGGACATACCCTGTGTGCAGATACCAGAGGATGCGCCGTTACCTGACCCGCAGAGCATCTGGCTGGCTACCCATGAGGAAGTGGCGGAGTCTGAACTACCTAGAGGGGTGGGCTGCAGCATCGAAGAGATAGGGCTGGGAATCGAGCAGGCACTGCAACTCGCCAACTCAAATGACTCGGTCAGTTTACTGGCGTTTGGTATCGACCCCGGTCCACGTCCCGGACTTGCTTGGCTGGGTGACGGTATGCTGTTCGGTGTGGAGCAACTTGAGGGTATTGACGAGACGGTCGACCGCATCGGTGATTTGCTACGAACGATTGAGTATGAGCGAGCAGTGGTGCGTATTGGCGATGGCTCCCCAACGATTGGAACGCGGCTTGCGAATGTTTGCCTGACCCGCAGTCTAGAGGTTGAGATGGTGGATGAGAGTACAACATCCGCCGGAACTCCGAGACATCAGCATCACGTGTCGGCGGCGAGGATTGCGCAACTTGAGGGGGCGCCCGTTCGCGATCGCCGACCGGTGCGTCCGTCACAGGGAGAGGTGCGCGAGATTCAAGACAGGAGTCGAAAGCAGAGTGGTGGTCAATTGACACTCCCCGGTGAACTCGCTCAAGCAGTGGCTGTTGGAAGGTTGTCGATGAGCGAAGCGCTCGACGAGCAGCGCCGCCGCGGCAGCAATGGACACTGACCCGAGTCCTCAATTATCGGTGACCGGTCGCCGGCACGATGCGAACGTGGTCTAATGGCTATGATCGTAGGTTCCCAACCTGCTGACCCGAGTTCGACTCTCGGCGTTCGCACCATCATTTAGCAGCAGCAATGAACGACCTGATGCCATCTCATCGGTATTCGCGGGTGGAGTCATGACCAGGAAGTTGGTCTTCTGATTCACGGTAGATGGTCTTCAGATTGGTGATGAAATTCTGCTCTCGGGTAATCATCAGGTAGTTCTTGACACCGGCATCCTCCTCGGCATCGAGCCAGGTTAGCAGGACCTCCATTGTCAGGCGCGCCCCCTCTCGGTGAGGATAGGCGAAGATGTCCATGCTCAACGGTGGAGCAACGACGGTCTCCCTCTCTTTCTTCTTCAAACCTGAGAGTTCCTCGAACATGGCTTCGTAGGATTGGCGCAGCAGATCCCTCCTACCTTCGTCCTGATTTGGTCTGCGGCAGTCTGGTCCGGTCACATGGATGAGTTTCGCGGCAGGCAGGTCGTAGGCGCCGGTAGTCACCGCGGTTCCGACTGGACAGGGCTGCAGGTTCTGCGCTCTGCGCTTCCGAGCGATCTCATCACACTCCTCTCTGAGCCCCGGCCCCGCGGCATCGTGAACGAGGCCATCGACCCCTTCCATACCTGCTAGCCGGTTGTTAGCAGTGGTGACAATCACGTCGCCTCCCTCGAAGTGGGTGATGTCAGAAAAGATGACCTTCAGTAGAGCGTTACGGCAGGTTCGAGCGATGATGACTTCCGACATGCAGCGCCGCAGGGGGGGCTGGCGGCAATATACCGTTCGCCATTGCCTTTCGCAATGCATGATGGCGACTTTACTGCGTAGGGTACCCCCATGCGACAATCTCATGAGCGCATCCAATTCATCTCGTAATGTGTCCAGCGTACGCTGTGTCTCGCTGTTCGTGGCCATGCTGCTGTGCGTGAGCGCTGCACCACTGTTCACTCATGGACCTGTACCATCACTCAGTATGGCAGCGCAGCAGCGATGGTCGGGAGAGATGTGGAACGAAACTCCGTTCAGGGATGTTGCCGTTCCAGAGGGGTTCACTTACCTATCCTACACCGATTACTCAGATGTCGGAGTGCTCATCAACAACAAGAGCGCCACCAGCCGTACCATTGGCTGGGCGTTCGCGGGTGCGCGCAACATCCCAGCAGAACATGTGTTCCTGTTCGACAACGAGAGCACGCCAACTGGTGAGACAATCAACAACCAGCAGTTTGACGATTACTTCGCAGAACCTCTGCGGCAGATGATTTCTGACCGCAATCTGACCAACGAACTGAACTATCTCGTGACCACCAAGGGTGTGCCACTTCGCGTCTCTGGGTCGACCAATGCGCGGGCGTCATTCGATTCTGAGATTGGACTCATCAACGGGCAGTACAACAGTTCCATCCATCTAGACTGGTGGGCGGCACACACCTATGGCCCGGCATCGGACAGCGTGATGGAGGAATTCTCCCGCGAGAAGTATGGATTCTATCTGGTGACCCGGCTGACAGGGTATTCAGTCGATACAGCACTGGGATTGATTGAGAAGGCGAACAACTCGTTTGGAAATCGAGGCCAGGTCGTACTCGATCTAGCCACCAACCGCAACGGTTCGGGTTACAAGTGGTGGAACGATATGCTCTACTACGCCAACACCACGCTGGCGGGAGAGATGGGACTGCCCGTCCACTTCAACCAGAACTCTACCTTCGTCACCAACGAGACGAACGTGATGTTCTACGCATCATGGGGTTCGAACGATGGGTCGTGGGGGGAGAACTGGCTCCGCAACTCGGGCTTTGACACATCGAGTTCCAGTTGGAGTTCTGGTTCGAAGTATTGGGATGCCCAAAATCCTCCTCTGGCAAACGGTGAGACTTTCTCGTGGAGTCGTCAGACTTCAATCAAACAGGGTGGTAACGCAGCTTTGGAAGGGGTGCTGGAACCGGCTCCCTGCACGCCTAGCGCAGCGAACTCCACCAGCGGCCTGCTCGCTGAGTACTTCGACAATGCCGGCCTCTCGTACAACTCCAGTCAGATGCCCGACTTGACAGGGAGGACTCCCGACTACTGGCGCCCCGAGTCGAACATCGATTATGCTGTATCCTCCAATCCATGGGCCGGGCTCGACAGTCGCTTCGTAGACTACTGGTCGGTTCGACACACCGGCGCCATCACCGTTCTTGATTCGGGCAACTGGACCTTCTATCTCAACAGCGACGACGGAACGAAACTCTGGATTGATGAAGTGGAGATTGTCGACAATCAAGGAGTGCACGGAATGAGCGAGGTCTCTGATACAGTATGGCTGGATGCGGGCGAGCATTCGTTGCGCACCGAGTTCTTCGAGCACGGTGGCGGGGCTGGCTTCATCGTCTCATGGGAAGGACCCAACGTCAGCAAGCAGGTGGTGCCGGCCAGCGCCTTCACACGTGGAGTCAGCGCTCCTGCTGTCCCTTCCGGACTGGTTCACCATTGGCCCTTCGACGAGAGCAACGGCACCACAGTCACCGATACAGCAGGGACGACGGATCTCAACCTGTTCAACAGCAACAACGGCAGCGGTTGGCAGCAATGTCTGTTCGGAAACTGTTACTCCTTCGATGGCAGCGATGATTACGCCAAGGTGGACGTGAACGACTGGGGTGGAAACTTCTCTGTCTCTCTATGGGTGAACACCTTGAATGACAGCCAATCACTTCACTCATCGATATTTGCAGTAAACGATGTGGCGGGGGATGATGATTCATTCCAAATTGAAACGAGTGGGGGGAACAATGGTGACTGGCAGGTATGGTCAAACACCACCTACACGATAGGTTCGATTGATTCTGGTAGATGGACACACATAGTTGTGACATTTCAGAACAACACCCTAAGTTTGTACAAGAGCGGGGCACTGGTAGGGACTAGAATTGTCCCAGATGGGGACATTGACGGCATTGATATCTACAAGTTGGGTGTGAACCGGGCGGGCAATACCTACTACGAGGGACTGATCGATGAGGTGCAGGTGTGGAATCGAACTCTGGCCGCTACAGAGGTTGCAGCGGTAAACA
>CAXEUS010000214.1:0-1721 GCA_963999385.1 uncultured Candidatus Poseidoniales archaeon
ATGATCGCTGACATCGAACTGCTGCTCGATTCGTTCGAAGCAGATGCCAAACGTCTGGGAATCAAGCGCATCCACATCTATGGCCACAGCATGGGAGGATTCCTAGGAATGCGCGTGGCTAGCCATCAATCAGGATGGTGGGCTGAGAGGATCGAATCAATGATGCTCGAGTCTCCGGTAACTTCCTTCCCGAATATCATCGGGATGCTACACCCAGGTCTTCTGGCGTCGATTGTGATGCCGCTCTCTCGCAGGGTCATTCGCCATGAGTACGAGCGCATCCATCCGGACCTCAACGTACGCTGGGATGAGGCTCAGATTCCCGATTGGGGTGTTCCCGACCTGCCAGTGTTGGTGATGCAGGCTGCCGCTGATCAGAAACTGGGAATCGGACATCTCGAGAAACTCGTTCCGCACCTTCCCAAGGAATCTGTCGTGCATGTCGTCACCACACTCGACCATTCCTCTGTATCCGATTCCCCCGAGAGACGTGAACTGCTAGAGGAATACCTCAGCGGGAGAGGTCTTGGGGAGAGGTGAACAGATGAGTATGAGTGGAATGAAATCTAGATTGGAGAAGAAGTTCGAACGCGCCAGCGAGCGTGTCTGGAAATTGAACATTAGGCCTGCTAACGAGGTACTGCTGCGGCTCTACGCGCTGTTCAAGCAGGCGACTGAGGGGGATGTAGAAGGGCGTAAACCGTACAGCAGCGGACTGAAGGAGATCGCCAAGTGGAATGCCTGGTCAGGCGTCAAAGGAACCTCCAGCGAAGATGCGATGACGTCGTACGTCAACCTCGTCGACAGCCTGTTCGTCTGAGGCGATGCGCATGAGAGATTACTCTCTGACCCACAGATTCGCTTACTTGCAGTGAGGTAGCCCCATGCCGATAGACGAGGACAAACTGGCCTCCGAGTACCGCAGCCTTCGGGGCGCTCTCAAGTTCCGCCTATTTTCGGCGCTCTCCATGCCTGCGGCCAGATTTGCTGGACTCCGCATGGACCGCATCGATGACGAGGTGTGCATGACCTCTATTCCAGGAGGGTGGCGCTCTCGAAATCCATTCAAGACGATGTACTGGGCGGTCCAGGGGATGGGGGCCGAGCTCGCAACTGGCGCACCCCCCTTCGCGATGTCACGCGCCATGCCTGAGAAATTGCGGATGTTCGTCATCGGGACCGAGGCTACTTTCACCAAGCGCGCCAAGGGGCGTATCACATTCACCTGCAATGAAGTCTCGGCGGTCCGCGACGCCATCGAGCAGAGCATGGACACAGGAGAGTCAATCGACTGCGACCTCAAGTCCGTCGGCAGGGACGCATCAGGAGACATCGTCTCAGAGTGGGTGTTCAAGTGGAATTTCCTCGTGATGGATGGTAGGTGACATATTGTTCAGCACCAGATTCACCGAGGATGCCGGGGTGGAATACCCAATCATCTGCGGCGCGATGTACCCCTGTTCTAACCCAGAACTGGTGGCCGCAGCTGCCGAAGGTGGTGGCCTTGCAATCATGCAACCGGTCTCGATGACATACGTTCACGGGCACGACCTACGTGAGGGGATTCGTCTCATGCGTACTCTAACTGACAAGCCAATCGGGTTCAACGCCCTCATCGAGAAGGGCAGCAAGAAGTACTTCGAGAAGATGTCCGGATGGATCGACATCGCACTCGAGGAGGGCATCCGCTTCTTCGTCACCTCCTTGGGTAAGCCCGATTG
>CAXEUS010000215.1:0-2075 GCA_963999385.1 uncultured Candidatus Poseidoniales archaeon
ACTTCCTCGGCAGCAACTTCCGTCTTTCAGAGATCCAGTGTGCGCTCGGCCGCATCCAGCTGAAGCATCTGCCTGACTGGGTGGCCAGTCGCCAGCGAATCGCAGCCCTCTACAACGCAGCGTTCTCTGACTTGGATGGCATCACGGCACCAGCAACCCGCCCCGGAGCCGGTCATGCCTGGCACCAGTACGTACTGCGCGTATCTGACAGGGACCACTTCATGGCGCACCTCGACAGTCACGGCATCGCCACTGGAATCCACTACCCGATTCCATGCCACCTGCAACCACTCTATTCCGAACATCCGCAGAACCACACTGGCTCGCTACCGGTCACTGAAGCCATCTGTGCCGACATCGTATCCATCCCAGTTCACCCACACCTTACTGATGACGAGGTAGGACGGGTCATAGCAGCGGTTTGCTCCTATGCGCCGGCTTGAAGTGTGAATGTCTCCCGCCCCTGCCTCATGGGAGAGCCTAAACGGCTGCAATCGGGCATTGTCGACGTCGAGTTCGGTGACGACGTCACCGTGGTCGAACCCATCAATCTCTATGGCTGCACTCTTGGAGATGGCGTATTCATCGGCCCGTTCGTCGAGATCCAGAAGGGAGTGAGCATCGGCGCGCGCACGAGAGTGCAGAGCCACGCCTTCATCTGCGAGCTCGTGACAATCGGAGAGGACTGCTTCATCTCTCACGGTGCCAAGTTCATCAACGACCCGTTCAGCATCGGTGGCCCCGCTCGAGGTGACAAGACACAGTGGAAGGAGACAGTCGTCGGAGATCGGGTAAGCATCGGCACGAATGCCTCCATCATGCCCGTCAGCATCTGCGATGACGTGGTCATCGGGGCCGGCAGCGTGGTCACCAAGGACATCTCAGATTCTGGGACCTACGCCGGCAACCCGGCTCGTCGTATAACACGCAATCACTGACGACGTCTGCGAATCATGACTGCAGAGAACAGAGCACCCATCGCTATCAAGGCCGAGAATCCTGGAATCGATTCTGTTAATCCACCACCTTCTCCACCTTCTGGCGGCTCCCCCTCGTCAATTCCTGTAGTGATACAAATGGGACAGCCCCAATGACCTTCCTCACCACAGTCGTGTTCAGCATGTGCTTCGACAATCACAGCATCATCACACATCACACCTTCAATGTCAATGGCATCACAAGTCAGACCAACGAAGTTCGCCGCAATGTATGATAGATTTCCAATTTCATATTCATACCACGGCGCAACGTATGACCCACCCTCACCATCATCGTCGAATGGTTCCATGCCGCACGTGACAGGATTATTTCCATCACAATACAGCAGACGGCATTCACAAAACTCGCAAGTAGACTCGTCGTCACAACCCTCAGAGCGCCCGAGTGTGTCAATATCTTCACCAGCGGCATCTATTATGGTCACGACCGCACCACACTGAGGTGCTTGTGCAGCCCCACTCGACTCGACTAGCAGGTGCCCATTGACATCCATAGAATCATACATTGAATCACTGATGAGAACACCGACTTCAGCAAGCGCCCCGTCATCACAGGCCCCCGTCACGATGGGCGGGTGCTCACTCACAGACAATACGCCGGATACATCACCTTCTCCACAATCATCTTTCCATGTCGCAGATCCGTCAGAATCGGTCCAGCAACCCCCTAAAGAGTGGTCTAACGAATCACCACCAGTGACCACTCTTTGTTCAAAACAAACATCATCATCACCAAGCGTGATATCAGCACAGACATTTCCAAACTCCATTGAAAAACCACCTATGATTATGGTACCATTGAATGAGTATATCCCACTCGACTCGACTAGCAGGTGCCCATTGACATCGTCGCGAATCCCAGTCGACTCGACTAGCAGGTGCCCACCGACATCTCTTGCATCCGTGGTCGCTACATCAGTCATGACAGTCGTTCCCTGCATCAGTCTAGCGTGTGTAGGGTCGTCGTATCCATCCTGAAGTGGACCAGCCCATCTTCCAACAACCACGGGCACCCGTATCACACTGGGCCGATAATTACAGGTCACCCACGAATCGTGACCGTTCCCGCTTTCCTCG
>CAXEUS010000216.1:0-4552 GCA_963999385.1 uncultured Candidatus Poseidoniales archaeon
CCAGTTTCCGATCAGCTGCCGCCTGCATCACCAGCACCGGTAGGTCGGGGACACCCCAATCAGGAATCTGAGCTCCATCCCAGCGTACGTTGAGATCAGGGTGGATGCGCTCGTACTCCTGGCGAATGACCCTGCGAGAGAGCGGCATCACAATCGACGCCAGAAGTCCCGGGTGTAGCATCCCAATGATATTCGGGAAGGAAGTTACCGGAGACTCGAGCATCACTGAATCGATCCTCTCAGCCCACCATCCAGATGGATGGCTGGCTACGCGCATTCCTAGGAAACCTCCCATGCTGTGGCCATAGATGTGGATGCGCTTGATTCCCAGACGTTTGGCATCTGCTTCGAACGAATCGAGCAGCAGTTCGATGTCAGCGATCATCTTCAGTCCAGTCCACTCCTCGCGCAGCCCCGCGGACCCGTGCCCGCGCAGGTCGGGAGCAAGGATGTGGAATCCTAGATCATGCATGTGCAGCATCCGTTGTTCGATGCGCCCGGCGCATGAGCCGTAGCCGTGTAGGAATAGTACCATATCTTTCGACTTGCTTTCAGATTCTAGCATGTATGCGGGCAGCCTGTCACCACCCCAACCGGAGTATCGGAACCAACTCCAATCAGGATGCCCCACTCGTTCGGGCATCAGTGGTGGTGAGGTGAGTATCTTCCAGCGGATGAGTTTCTCGTGCCCGCGGTAGATTGCGTATCCAGCGACCAAACCCATCGCCATCGAAGACCAACCCGAGTAGGCGAATCCGGGGATAGCCCACCAGAAGAGCACGATGCCCAGCAATCCTGTGCAGAGAACGGCGAGTGTACTGCGGTCAACGTCAGACAGTGAAGCGGAATATGCTGCGGAGCCATGTGAGCGATAGGGTGCTTTGCCGCGTCCGAGCAGTGAATTGTTTGACAGCGCCATCACATCATCTCCATTGGATATTCCATCAACGAACGATGGCCAGCCTGAACCTTGGCGGCGAGTGAGATAGTCTCAGGGTAGATGCGTTCGAAGAACACCTTCGCACTGGCAATCTTGGCTGCATGGAACGGGCTTTCGTCCTGCTTCGGAAGACATACCAGAGCGATTTTCGCCCACATCCAAGCGAGCACGACGTTCCCGAAGTAGCGAGTGTATTCTGTGGCTCCCGCTGCAAGGAAGTAGGGATTCGCCATCCCTTCGCTCATTAGCAACAAAGTGAGTTGCTGTAGGCCGCGTACTCCTTGGTAGAGTGGCTTGGTGAACGGAGCCATGTCTGGATTATCACGATGCTCTTCGATGAACTCAAGAATCGGCCAGAGCAGGTCGCGCATGCCTCTGGCCATATGCATCGGCAGTTTACGTCCGACGAGGTCGAGCGCCTGAATTCCATTCGTCCCCTCCCAGATGCGGGCGATGCGTACGTCGCGGAAGTACTGCTCGACGCCAGATTCGCGAATGTATCCAGCACCACCTAGAACCTGGATGCATTCATCGGTGGTCTCAGCTCCGACGTCGGAGAAATGCGCCTTGACTATTGGCGTCAACAACGCAACGAGTCGCTTCGCTTGCTCCTTCTCCTCTCCTTCGCCATTCTCAGAGAGATCGAGTTGCATTCCTACGTAGAGCCCCATCGCTCGCATCCCCTCCATGTTCACCTTGCTGCGGAGCAGCATTCGGCGTACGTCTGGGTGGCGCAGGATGTTGTCAGCGTCCTCCTTGAGGTCCTTTGGACCGCGCAAGTCTCGGCCTTGCCGCCTTTCCTTTGCCCACGCCAATGCGTTCTGATAGGCCGCTTCTCCAAGTCCTAGACCCATCATTCCTGTCGAAAGCCGTTCGCGATTCATCATCTCGAACATCAGTGACATTCCCTTGTGCGGCTCGCCGACCAGCCAACCTGTCGCGTCATCGAAGTTCAGGACGCAGGTCGGCGACGAGTGCAGCCCCATCTTCTTCTCGATACTGACACATGTTACGCCATTCCGTTCACCAAGTCCACCATTGCCGTCGGGCAGGAACTTAGGGGCGCAGAACAGGCTGACCCCCTTGATTCCCTCAGGAGCACCCGGGAGTCGTGCTAACACCATGTGCACGATGTTTTCGGATAGATTGTGCTCTCCGCCAGTGATGAATATCTTCGTCCCGCTCAGTGACCAACTTCCATCCTCACGCGATTCTGCCTTGGTCTTCAGGATGCCGAGGTCGGTCCCGCAGTGCGGCTCGGTCAATGCCATCGTGCCACACCATTCCCCCGTGGATAATTTCCCGAGATATTCCTCCTGGAGGTGCTGCGCACCGTGGGAATGGATGAGGTCGTAGACGCCGAGATTGAGTGCACCGATGACGGCGAGTGCCATGTTACCGGCAATCGCAACCTCATCGCATGCGGTGCGGAAGAACAGCGGGAGTTCTTGCCCTCCCCACTCCTCTGAACAAGGTGCAGCCATCCAACCGGAATCAGTCGTCTGCTTCCATGCATCAATCAATTCGGGCGCGAGTTTCACATCGCCGTTCGAGAATTCAAGCCCAACTTCGTCGCCGAGACGGTTTGTTGGGAGCCAAACCTCCTCGATGAACGTCGACCACTCCTCAAGCATCATGTCGAGGAATTCGGAGTCGAGTTCTGGATGTCCGATGCTCTGGGTCATCTGTCCACAGTCGAACAATTCGTGCATCAGGAAGCGATAGTCCTCAAGAGGTGCCTTGTAGTCAACCATTCAATCCCCCTCCTAATTCCTCAACGGCTTCCCCTTTTCCAGCATGTGCTGCATTCTGTCGAGCGAGCCGGTGTGTTTGGCCAGAGCGACTAGAGCGTTGAGTTCGAGTTCGAGAATGTCCTCCTCACTGAGTTCCTGCAGGTGGTCCGTATCTCCTCCAGTAAGCACGGTTGCGAGTTCTCCGACCACCACGACATCGTGCGGGGTGGCCTTTCCTGACAGAGCGAGATCACGGACTGCCATTTCGAGTGCAGCGCGGCCTGAGGCGCCTGGGAGCTTGTAGATTGCAGGCTCTGGTGGAGTGTAATCGGGTGCTAATTCGAGACAGAGTTGCTTGGCGTCGTTGAGCAGCCGGCGGCGATTGAACGTGATGCGGGTGGCATCGCCCAAGTAACCGATTTGCTCTGCCTGTTGGGCGGATTTAGCGACCTTTGCCAGACCGATGGTCTCGAATGCGGTGGTTACTGGAGCCATTGGGCCGTTAGCAGCATGGCCGTTGAGGGTGAGGCGGTTGAGCATCTCCTTGCAACCTCCCCATGCAGGGACGATGCCGACACCGACCTCGACCAGTCCGATGTAGGATTCAGCGTGAGCTTGCACAGCATCTGAATGGAGCAGCACCTCACAACCACCCCCTAGGCACATTCCGGTTGAGGCAGAGACGACTGGAACTCCGCAGTGTTTGAGAGCCATGTAGGCGTCTTGGCCGAGTTGGATGAACTCCCGAATCTCCTTCCATGCGCCTAGATTGGCTGCAATCAGAGCCAATCCAAGGTTAGCTCCAGCGCAGAAATTCTGCCCGTCATTTCCGATGACGATTCCCCTCCAGTCGCCAGATTCCGCTTCCTCGACGGCTGAGAGCAGCATCTGCATGCTCAGTGGGTCCATTGCATTCATCTTCGAATGGTATTCGACCAGCAGAACGTCATCGCCCATGTCCCACAGTGAAGCAGAACCGTTCTTCTTGAGCGGTTTCCCGCGTCGCTTGAGGTCAGCTACCGTGAGCGTTTCCAACGGGCGAGCGCACATCCCGTATTCCCCACTGGCAGTCAGCGCTCGGAGTTCTCCGCCATCGATCTTGTAGCAACTTGATTCAGCGGCGCGAGCGAGAAGTTTGGGCACTGGTTTCCCTTCCGCCTCCAAGGCCGCCACCAACCAATCGGCACCGATGGCGTCAATCATTTCGAACGGCCCTTGCTTCCACATGAACCCGACGCGCATCGCCGAGTCGATGTCGTCGAGAGAGTCGGTCACTTCTGGAACGAGATTGCACACGTAGGCGAGAGTGTCCACCAGCACACGGCGAACCAGTTGCGAACCAGCATCACCGTGCTCCATGATATGAGAGATTCCCTGCTTGCCGAGTTTGGCGCTCGGGAAGGCTGCCTTTCGGTCGGCGGGAGCATACTCTCCTGTTTGCAGGTTGCGAGATTCCTTCACTCGCTTGCCATCTTCGGTGTTGAGTCGATAGAAGCCACCCTTGCCCTTACGTCCGACCCAACCATCTGAGATCATCTCGTCCAGCAGTTCTCTATGCGCTGCAATCTGGCAGAGTCCGTCGTCTTCTGGAAGTTCAGTCAGCATACTGTCCATGATGTGCGGTATCAGGTCGACACCTACGAGGTCGAACAGGCCGAACACTCCGGTCTTGGGGACTCCAATCGGTCGGCTGAGCATCGCATCTGTCTGTTCGACCGTGAGACCCAAGTCGAGTGTGGCATTGATGGCGCTCTGTCCAAAGAACATGGCAATTCTGTTACCAATGAATCCAGGTGTGTCACTGCACGAGATTACTCTCTTTCCCAAACGAACCTCTGCAAATTCAGTGAATGCAGAGAGCAGGGCCGTGTTCACTTCG
>CAXEUS010000217.1:0-1849 GCA_963999385.1 uncultured Candidatus Poseidoniales archaeon
CCTGTTGACCTCACTCAATTACCAATTCCATGGCACTACCCCGAAGACCGCGGGCGCTACATGTCAGCCAGCATTGTCATCGCAGAATACGAGGGTGTTCGGAACGTATCCTATCATAGACAGTTCATACGAGACAGTGACCATGTTGTCGCCCGTTTGGTGCCACGGCACCTCACCGAGATGGTTGACAGTGCTAGAGCGGGGGATGAGACCGTGAGTGTTGGCGTTGTGAACGGTGCTGATCCAACTGTTCTGCTTGCTGGGGCGATGTCGTTCAGCGAACCATTGGACGAGTTGACCGTTGCCAACAGTCTACACAAGCGCATCCATGACCGCCCACTTGAACTGGTTTCATTGGAGAATGGCATTCTGATACCCGCAGGCGCTGAATATGGGATGGCTGCTACGATTCTTCTCGAAGATGACGATGAAGGTCCGTATGTTGACATCACAGGGACGGTCGATGATGTCCGCCAGCAACCCGTCATCAGTATCGACAGCCTACATCACCGAAGTGAACCAATATTCCACGCAATAGTTCCAGCAGCGAGTGAACATCTGACATTGATGGGGTTGCCCCGAGCACCAACGATCAAGGCAGCTGTATCTGAGGTCTGCCAATGCCATGATGTTGTACTTGGAGAGGGTGGGTGTGGTTGGTTGTCTGCAGTGGTATCGATTACCCCCCAAACACCAGATGAGCCGCGGGCAGCAATTATGGCCGCCTTCGGGGGACATCCGTCGATGAAATCGGTTACGATAGTCGACTCGGATATCGACATCTCAAATCCTAGCAGAGTAGAATGGGCATTGATGACCAGATGGCAACCTGATCGAGACACTGTCATACTGTCCAACCAGCGAGGGAGCAGCCTCGACCCTACCCGCTCCGACGATGGAGTGACCGCAAAAATAGGATATGATGCAACAATCCCATTCGGGGCGGACCGCGGACCATTCACTTCGGTTCTGTGAACGCACTCATGGGCGAAGGGGAGAAATGGCGGCACGCCCCCATCCACACTGAGGAGAACCATGGAGCCCAGTTCTGAGGACCTGTTCCACCCCAGGAGAAGTTTGGGGAATCGTCATCGCACTCAAGCGATAAAATTCCTTGAACTCGCCATCAGTGACCCACAACGACGTGACCAGAATCTCGGCTGGGCCGAGCAGAACGCCCGTCAAGCCGTACTGCATGATTTCACCAATGAGTTGAATTGGACAGTTCTAGCAGACGTTAAGCACCATGGAAATGATTCAGAAGGCCTCCGTGCTGTGTTAGAGGATTTATTCGGTGTTCTCGGAAGGGACCCTGAATTACTCACTCAACTAGATGATATTGACATGCTAGATGCTGGCTGTGAACTACTCAACGGAGCGCTCGACGCTGACCCACTCGATGCTGATGCATGGTGGAATGCGAATAGCGCAGATGATGACCTCAATGAATTCGAGCAGCGGATGTTCAGGCTCGACCTGTCAGACCCGCGTGCGAACGTAATCTTCGGTAGAAGATTAGAACGCGTCCGTGCCGGTGGGGATGAAGAGCGATTCATCAGGTTAGTACGTAGGCTGCTGGCTCATAGACCAGTGAACCACGAGGCATGGGGTGAACTTGGGAGACTGCACGAGCGACGCGATGAGTACGATGAGGCATGGTTCTGCTACGATCAGGCCCAGACCCATTTCCCTCAAATTCCACTTCGGGACAAGTTTCGTGACCGAATGACTCAGGCTATGGACAGGGCGGGTCAGAAATGGAGTGCTCCTAACCAAGATGCACGAGAGCAGTTTCTCACCCAGATGCAAACACTGGCACTCAAGGTCAGTATTCCAACCGAACTGCCAA
>CAXEUS010000218.1:0-4812 GCA_963999385.1 uncultured Candidatus Poseidoniales archaeon
ACCCGAGAAAGTGCACTGCGCGCAAACTCGCCAGCAGGGGGTTGGCGAACATACACGAGAACAATCGAAGACCCCCGCGCAGAGGCATTTTGCTAGACCCGCTCTCAGGGGTTATTCTAGGTCCAGACGATAGAGATGTAATCGATGCAGGGGCATCACTAGTTGCCCTAGATTGCTCGTGGAAGCAAATCGAACAGAGTCTTACGGACATAAGGAAGCGCTCACCAGCACTTGAGGGTCGCACACTACCTGTTGTATTGGCGGCAAATCCAGTGTCATGGGGTAAACCTGGCCGGTTGACTACAGCGGAAGCTTTGGCCGTCTCTCTCATACTGCTAGGACGACGCGAACAAGCCGAGGAAATTCTGAGGCCATTCGCATTTGGTGAGCAATTCCTTACTCTAAATCGAAAACCATTGTCTGCATACGAGGGAGCATCGTCTAACGCTGAACTGGTTGAGATACAATGGGAATACTTCGATGAGCCATTGAGGCATGAATGATTTCACCGTACAGATGATCCAGGTGTGATGTCGCCATCCACAGTTACCAATCGCACGTTGTCATCACCGTCATCTGCCGCAAGCAGCATACCCTCACTGAGTATACCACGCAACTTGCGGGGTTCAAGGTTGGCAATGAATACAATTGTCATTCCAGTCAGTTCTTCAATGCTATAGAACGGCTTAAGTCCCGCACATAGAGTTCTTCCTTCGCTACTACCATCATCGACTCGGATAACATACAGAGAGTGCGCATCTGGATGGTCTTCTACCGATTCAATCGTTCCTGTTTTCAATTCCATCTGGGTGAACGTGCTGTAGTCCAACCATGTCGTTCCTTCTGGTGCATTGTCCATTTCGTCACTACCTTCTTCATCACTCGTTCCATCTTCATCCGAGGCACTCTCGGATTTCAGAATCTCATCGAGATCGAGTCGTTGGAATAATGGATGAGGTTTCTCAGGGTTCCATTCGATTGGTGATGACCAGTTGAGCGCATCATCCCATGCAACATCAGATACCAGCCCTCCTTCACCGAGAGATTCCCAGAGCCGTTGTGCCTGAGACGGCATGAATGGATGTGATGTGATCGCAAGGTATCGACATAATCTCCATCCAAGAGCTAACCTTGCGAACGACTCATCCCTCAGTCCTGAATCAGAATCACCCTTCATGTGCTCCCAAGGAGCTGCGGATTGCAGCATCTGGTTACCGAACTGAGCTGCTGACATCACAGCGCGCAACGCTTCCTTGTAGCGATAGCGTGTCAAGGAATCAGTAACAGTGGCATGCAATCCCTGGAGTTTGACACACTCCTCGGAACAGATGTCAATATTGTCAAATGGAACTAATGGATTACCATCATCTCCATCTGACAACCTTTCTGCCAGAGTGAGCACTCTGTGAATGAAATTCCCATATGTAGCGATCAGTTCATTGTTTACCTTGTCAACGAAGTCTGGCCATGTGAAGTCGGTGTCGTGGTTTTCTGGCATGTTTATTGATAGGTGATAACGCAGTGCATCAGCGTCGTAGCGCTCAAGGAACGGGGTTAGAGGAATGACATTGCCCCTACTCTTGCTAAACTGTGCTCCAGCCATCATCAGATATTCCATTCCCGGGACGTTACTCTCCAGTTGCAGATCACCGGGGCCAGGAAGTGTGGGTGTGGTGGAGCTGTCGTGACCTGCCGAGGAGTGGTTCAATCCCATGATGAGTGCTGGCCATATGATGGTGTGGAAGGGAATGTTATCCTTGCCAAGGAAGTAGAGATGTCTTGGTTCACTCCCATCGTCAGAAATTCGCCACCAACGTTCCCATGCTGCATCTCCATCCGAATGGCCAGAATCAGCAGCATACCTCTCAGCCCAGATTCGAGCGCATGAGTAGTACCCCTGAACAGCCTCGAACCAGACATATACGCACTTATTGGACCACTCCTCACCCTCTAGTGGCAAATCGATACCCCATTCAAGGTCCCGGGTTACTGCGCGTGGCCGTAATCCCATGTTGAGCCAGTTCCGAGTCATGGAGCGCACATTCGGTTTCCATTCCGTCCATCGGTGTTCGGCGTGTTGTTCTAGGGCCTCTTGGAATAGGTCCAATCGATAGAAGAAATGCTCTGTATCGCGAATTTCGATTTCAGCCTCAGGGTTCATCTTTGATTTTGGATTGTTCAGTTCTGTAGATTCGTATGTGGTCCCACACTCGTCGCACTGATCCCCGCGCGCCCCTGGTTCAGAGCAATTCGGACATTCTCCCTCAACGTACCTATCTGGTAGGAAGCGCCCCGTTCCGTCTGCGCGGACTTCGTAGTACTGCTGCATAGCCCTGCGTTCAAACATTCCAGCCTTGTTTAATTGCAGAAAGTTCTGTTGTACGATTTCCTTGTGGCGTTCATCCGATGTCCGGTTGAATAGTGCACCACCATACTCGGCACCACGTGAATCAACGTGCGGCTCCCAGGCGCAACCGAGTGATAGCAGGGCATCTGTGTTCTGGGAATGGTATTTGTCAACCACATCCTGCGGTGCAACTCCCAATTGTTCCGCTGTGAGAGTGATAGGAGTGCCATGCTCATCACTCCCTGAGACCATCAGTACGTGATTACCACGCGCTCGCTCGAATCGAAACTGAATATCAGGAGGGAGATAGCAGCCGGCGACGTGACCGAGATGAAGAGGCCCATTGGCATATGGCCAGGCGACACAGATTAGCACATGTTCGCCAGTCACGGGTGAACCTCATACCGAGCGGGGTGAGAACGCCTCTTTGAGTTTGTCAGCCCAACCATTCACGCGTTCACCTTATCCCTCAAGACTCAAGAACCAGAGGCCACCTCGATGATACGTCGTCGGGTAGTTCACGGCGATGGAGACACGAACCGGAATGCACCACCAGAACATACCGGGACCCGGGGTGGAATGGTCTGAGCGTGTGTCCTTCATTCGTAGCATGAATGCGAGGTAATCGTATTGAGTTGGACTCTTCTGATTGTGTTCGCCGCCGTTGCGGTAGGCGTTTCGTTCCTGTGTAGTATACTGGAGGCAGTGCTGCTATCCACTACAACAGCACACGTTCAGGTGATGGAAACTGAAGGAATGCGCAGCAGCTCGTTATGGAAGGAGTTCAAGGACGAGCCGGAACGACCGTTGACTGCTATACTGACTCTGAATACCATTGCCCACACTGTAGGAGCCCTTGGAGTCGGCGCGCAGGTGGCTGCATTATACGCCGGCGATCCGCTTGAGCAGAAGGCCATATTCCTTGCATCTGCAGCGCTAACAGTCGCGGTGTTGTTGCTCTCTGAGATTCTTCCAAAAACTCTGGGCGCCATCTATTGGAAGAAACTGTCTGGATTCACAGCATTCACGCTACGTACCCTGATTGCCCTCCTCATCTGGATTGTCTGGCCGATTGAGAAGTTGCGCAGCATATTTCCAATTCCTCAACAAGAGAAGGTTACACGAGAAGAACTGGAGGCAATGGTGGAGGTCGCCGAGGATGAGAAGGTGATTGAAGAGGATGAAGAGACTATCATCACCAATTTGCTGAGATTGAAGGACATGGCCGTGCGCGACATCATGACTCCTAGAGTCGTTATGACCTCAGTCGGACTCAACAAGCGAGTATCAGAAATCATGGATGATCTACCGATTATGGTACATGGACGCATGCCTGTACATGGAGAATCTAAGGACGACATGCGCGGCCTGGTGTTGCGTAGTGAGATACTACGACGTGCGGCAGCAGACGAGTTTGACCTGACAATGGAGGATTTGATGAGGCCGATTTATTTCTGCCCCGCAGATCAAACTGTGGACGAGGCACTGGATGTATTACTGGATCTTAAAGTACAGTTGATGGTGGTCAAAGATGAATTCGGAGGAACCACAGGACTGGTAACAATCGAAGACATATTCGAGACCCTGCTGGGGCAGGAGATTATCGACGAATCTGACCAGCAGGGCATCGACGAGGGAGTGTCGCACGAGGACATGCGGGAATTAGCCAAGCAGCGCACAGAGGGTCAAAACGGAAATGGCGCGGCCCACAACGATGAGTGATAGATTAGTCATTAATCAGGCGTGCTCAGGAGTCGTCTTCGGACTCCTCATCGTCGTCACCACCGCCACCGAGTTTGAAGCGCGACTCTCCAAAGTCAGCTAGTGATTCTAGCCTTCCTAGCCACCCCTCTTCATCGCCAGAACGGACGTGAGATACTAGGTATGCGTTGAACATTGAATCGTAGAGCCCCTGCTGCTTCTCGTGACGCACCTTCTTGACCACGTAGTCCGCAAAGCAAATCGCCAACAACCCAAATCCGATGCCCAATACCACGGAATCCATCGTCGGGAACCCGATAAGCAGTGCAATCAATCCACCCGCGAAGAATCCGAAATTCAGACCCCGCAAGGTAAGGTGGAGGAAGAACGGTGGTGAACCATGATGAGTAACGAACTTGGTAATCGACACAAAATTGCCTATCGTCCGATTGGTCATTATCGGTAGGACAATCAAGTTGAATACAAATATCAGCAGGCCTGCAATGTAGAAGTATGTCGGATTCCAGAAGGTACCCATTCCCTCTATGGCAAGAATAGGCATTAACCATCCATAGGATGCCAGGAAATCAATCAATGCGCGTGCAAATCTGGCAGGTTTACCGGCCAGAACGAACTCATCAGGTAGCGCGCGACTTCCCTCATCCGACCCACCTAAGTCGAGATCATCCAATTCATCCTCTATGGAAACTACTTCCTTCTTCTTCGCCTTCTTCGGCTTCGCCGCCTTAGCTGCTTTCTTCTTA
>CAXEUS010000219.1:0-1530 GCA_963999385.1 uncultured Candidatus Poseidoniales archaeon
CCACCAATCACTGTTACGTCAGCCAAACCGATTCCGGTGGCGGAGTCTCCATCGCCATCGGCGTTGTTGGTGTCTTGTAGCACGTTGCGTAGTTGGATGGAATGTTCCCGGAACTGTTGCAATACTGAAATGAATCGGTCGGATTCAAACAACTCTAGGTCGGCAACCTTCTCTCCCTCTCCGATGAATACGATTGGAGCGCCCGTGGCAGCAACCGTCGAGAGCGCACCTCCGCCCCGGGCGGTGCCGTCGAGTTTGGTGACTATGACACCGGAGATGTCTACTAAATCGTGGAAATTGGCTGCCACTGGACCGGCTGCCTGTCCCACCTGAGCGTCGATGACAAGGAAGCGCTCGGTCGCTTTGGCCACCTTGTGGATTTTCTCAAGTTCTACTTGCAAATCGTCGTCCAGTCGGTCGCGACCAGCGGTGTCGATGATTACAAGATCAGCGTCGCCCACCGCGTTGATTCCGTTGCGCACGATGGTGAGCGCATCTTTCTCATCGGGCTCACCATAGACGACGGTGGGCGTGTCGGCGAGCAGTTGTTGGAGTTGGGCGTAAGCTCCCGGGCGATGCGAGTCAGCCTCGATTACAGCGACTTTCATCCCGTGTCGTCTGCGCCACCATTCAGCGAGTTTGGCGGTTGTCGTCGTCTTACCCTGTCCATAGAGCCCCACCATCAGTATGGTCTGTCCGTGAGGATGTATTTCCCTCGGTTTCCCGAGCATACGCACAAGTTCAGTGTAGAGGATATTCAGCGCGTGAGTCTGCAGTGTGAGGCCAGGCCGCGGCTCCTCGTCACGCATTCGCTGTTCGAGACGTTCTGAGATATCCTTCGTTTGCCGGACGTTAAAATCCGCTTCAAGCAGTGATTTCTTGATGCTGCTAACCATCTCTGAGAGTTCACTCTCGTCGAGTTTACGCTTCCCCTTGAGGGCCGACAATGCCCCGAATATTCCTGAGCGCAGCCCCTCGAGTGCCATATCTATCCTAACCGGCCGCTGACAAGGGTCAGCCTTCAACCCGCCGGCCCGATGGGGTGTATTCTCACCTGCAGATTGGAAAGGATACATGAGAGTCGTTCAAGTCGGAGTCACGATGGCCACACCACTACCGTCGATGTGGCATGTTCAGGCGCTCACGCTCATCGGGCTGGTGGGCATCTTTGTCGGATGGAGGGGTGGGATGCGGCGCATGGCCGGATTCTATGACATGCCAAATGCCACAATTCATCTTGCATGGGGAATCGCAATCGGGGGATTGTCAGCTTGGTTCGTCGACAGTCTGTTCATTCAACCGATGATTGCTGTTAGGGCTGTACCTGTTGAATCTGTACTGCTGTTGTTGTTCATCGGGCTGGCCCAAACCGGAGCTGTCCACCTGCTGCTCACGCGCGAGCGAGTGAAATTGTTGCGAGCCGCGCCGACATCAGGATGGACGTTTGGCCTAGGTCTGGGGGGTATGCAGGTCGTCTATCTACTGATTCGTGTCGCCGATGAGAATTGGATTGGAATCATCGCGGGTTTC
>CAXEUS010000220.1:0-6329 GCA_963999385.1 uncultured Candidatus Poseidoniales archaeon
CTGAAACGGTGCAAGGATTGTCGCGGTGGTGGCTGTGTGTCCTGCGAGGGTAAGGGGGTGTACCGCCGAACGAGCAAGGTCACGGTGAACGTTCCCCGCGGAGCTGAACATTCGTCTGTCATGCGTCTCAAGGGGATGGGTCACGAGCACCCCCAAGGTCCATCTGGAGACTTGTTGCTGACAGTGCGCATCGATGCCGACGAAGGACGTCGTTGGGAGGACGGCCGAATCGTCCAGACAGTCGAGATACCCTACAGCACGATGTTGCTGGGAGGTGAGGTGAGCCTGCGTACCCCGACGGGGAAGTTGGTGGAGGTGAAGGTTCCTTCATCCACCCAAAGGGGTGACCGACAGCGCCTCAAAGGTCAGGGTTACGCTGGTGGCCATCTGGATATCGAATTTGATCTTGTGGCCGCTGATGACTTGACTGCGGCCCAACTCGCTTTGTTGGAACAACTGCGAGACAGTGGGCTGTAATCCCTCTCGGACCATTCAATAGCCGATGTTCCCCCGCTCGGTTCGGGTGTGCGCGTGCGAGATTTCAGTCGGGTAGCCGAAGTCCTCCTCCCTCGCCGAAAAATGGTTCACGTTGTGGTCGCGCTCGTCTCGCTGTTGATGCTCCCTGGTATCGTGGCGGTATTGGAACCGATCGACATCGAATCCTACAATCTCGACTCTCCAGAACTGAAAGCACAGGAGATTGCGGGTGAGGAATTCAACAGCCGTGACACTTCGATTGGCTACATGATCATCCTGCGCGAACCGGATCGCATGGATTCGCCACTCAGTCCGGAATATGTCGACGAGGTTCATTCGTTCCGCGGCGTGGGCGCAGGAATAGAGGAGCCTGTCGGCGGGATTCTCAATCTGACCGTCCTGCGAGAGATAGAACTCAAGGTAGCCGCTGCCAAGTCGGATCCACTTGCGCCCTACTTCATGCCACTTGTATCCGATGTGACAGCCACTCAGGTCGACGGCGTTATCTCGCTGCCGCAGATGCTGGACGACTTCATGGCCAATAGGTCGATTCTCACTCGACCCACCGTCAATATCTATGGCCAATTGCAGCCGGAGCGCACCAACTGGACAGATTGTGGGGAACTTGAGTGTCTGCTGTACCATGACAGCAACCTCACCCAGGATCACGTCGATCTCGCCGTCGCTCGCATGGTGAACAGCACCGAAGGGCTCTTCCTGCGCTGGCTCAGCCTCGATCGTGCCTTTCTCCCTGACCCCGATGGAGTAGCCATAGGGCCCGTAGGGGGTACGTTGATCGAGGATGGGAGCTTCATCGGAGCAGACTGGCAACTTGGTCGTTGGTCGGCCGGAGCATCCTGGATTTTCGTGCAGCTGAATCAGGATGCACTGGAACTCGATGGCTGGACATTCGATTGGGCTGAAGCACGCGCTGAGGACGCCTACGAATGGGACGGATTGAGCCTGCGAACAGTCCCACCAAGCCATGACTCACAGTTCTGTCTCAACTCATCTGCTTCAGGAGATGGACCTTGTGCGGCCGAGTGGGCAATCATCTCTCTTGAGCATCACATGCGGGAATCTGATGATCAACTGGTCACGATTGCTGTGGCAGAGGGAATCAACGTCGAGGTGAACAAGGAACTGAAGGAGAGTATTGGCCTAATCGTCGGTATGGTGCTGGCGATTGTGATTCTCCTGTGGGCGAGTCTCAGGCGTTGGTCGGATGTTGGGGTGGTTTCGCTCTCACTTGGAATGTGTCTGCTTTGGATGCACGGGCTAATCGGCTGGGGCATGATAATCGGCAATTCGATTGGACACCCCTTCATCGAACGTAGTCAATTCTCCAACCTGTTGCCTATTCTCATTCTGGCGTTGGGCATCGACGACAGTCTGCATGTGTTGCACCGCTACAAGGAAGAGCGGCGCGCCGGGCGCTCACCCGATTCTGCCGCCAATGTCGCGCTCACCCGTGTGGGACGGGCGATCATGCTCACCTCATTGACGACCATTGCCGCCTTTGGCGCTAACCTCACCTCAGACATTCCTGCACTGAGATCATTCGGTACTGAAGCTGCCTTGGGTGTCGGGTCAGCATTCGTACTCACAGGTCTGTGGGCACCACTCCTACGTCTCGACATTGATTTGTGGATGGCAGGCAGGGGAAAATTGGAGGAGGAGACCGGTGATCGTGTGCATCTGGTTCCCAGCCATTGGTTGGCGAAGGTGGCCGGTATTTCTGCCGTGAGGGCGATTCCGGTGCTGGTGGTAGCGTTACTGATTACCGCGATTGCGGTCCCGAAAATGCTGGAACTCGATGGTGAATTCAAGGTGGAGGATTTCTTCGATGAACGATCTGATTTCGTTACTGTCGTCAACGTTGTCAGCGAACGCTTCTCCACAGAGGGAGAACCTGCGATGTTGCTCATCGAGGGCGATGTCCTCGACCCGCGTGTCTTTGCCGCCATCGATGAGTTACGCTCGAACATGAACATTCTAGATGCCGATGATCCAGATAGGTTCACGCGCTCGGCGGACGGGAGTGTTGAATTGATTGGCATTGACAATCTGGGGCTGCTGTTGATATCCTCGATGGTCGAAGAGATTGAGCCGTTCGAGGCCGCTGGTTGGAATTCGTCGCTTCCTGGAAACGGAATCGATTGTGACAATACCATGCTCGGTATTCCCGACGTCGATGATCGAGATTGCCTTGAGTTTCTGATTGGCTTCATGGTCACCTATGGGATTCCAGAAACTCGCTCCACCCCGCATGTACCTCCATCGATTCCTCGACTATACATCCAGCCTGCAACGCCGCTGAATCCATCCTATCCGTCACTTGCGGCTGACGGAAGTGAGCCACGCTACGAACGCATGCTGCTCTACTTCGGGCTGCGCCAACCTGAACAGTTCCCCATAGTCGAGCGAACCTTGGATGCGCTCTACCGCGACATGGCTCCGCTGCGCAACCTGTCTTCAGGCGACATGCGCACGCGCGGCGACATTGATTCTGGATTCAGCGATTCGGACCATCCGGTCACCTGGGCGATTGCGACTGGGGAGCCGGTGGCGCGCTTCGTGGCTTCCAATTCCATGCAGAAGCAATTGAAGGAGACGTTGATGCTCGGGGTGGTGTTCTGCGTGTTCACTCTCTGGTGGGGTTTCCGTCCGACCCGTGAGGAGAAAGAGGAATCATTCGATTCGGGTGACGAATCTGATCGACACGCCTTGCTGCAAGTTGTTGCTGCGCTGCTGACATTCGCATTGCTCATGCCGTTCTTTGGCATAGAAATGGCCGTCTGGCCCGCCTTGCTGGTATTGGCCTTGAGTTCCTTCTGGGGATTGCGCTCTCTGGGTTTCGCGCTGATGACGACAGTCCCAATCGTTGTGGTCGTCGTATGGCTCTATGGACTCATATCCGTTCTTGGATACGGTCTGAATATCGTGACAGTCGCTATCGCCACGCTCTCTCTAGGTGTTGGGATCGATTACGTCATCCACGTGGTCGAGCGCTTCCGCGAGGAGCGCCATCACGGGCGGGCAGTCTACCCCTCATTGGTCGCCGTGGGTGGAGCATCTGGGTTGGCCTTGGTTGGGTCGGCCGCCTCGGACATACTCGGATTCCTTGTCATATCGCTCTCACCTATGGGTTTCTTCTCGCTGTTCGGGACATTCTCTGCAGCGATGATTTTCTTCTCACTGATTGCATCGATGATAATCGCTACTGCCCTCATCGGCTTGCTGAACCGGAAATCTCTGGCTGATGATCTGGAAGAAGCAGGAGGTTCGTGGCGACTGATGCAACAGGTGGCCGAGGATGAAGTCACAGTCCGGTTCTCTGAGCAGATTGAACCGACGAATGCCTCTTCAAGAGAACAGGTCACCGCAGACAACGAGGAATGATGATGGCTGCACTGGTGGAACTTGAGCGCAGGGACGCTGACCTGGTGCTGCGCTGGGATGACGATTCAGAGCAGGAATTGGATTATCTCACACTTCGCCTGTGGTGCCCCTGTGCCCATTGTCGGCCTCGCCGAGAGGAAGAGGTGCGCAAATCTGAGTTTGAGGCGGAGTTGGGTAAATTGCAGAATTCCAAGCCGCACGTCGATACAGTGGGCGGCTACGGTGTTCGCTTCACATGGACCGCTGGCTGCAACGCTGGAATCTATGGCTTCGATTATCTGACGAAAGTTGCTGACGGTATAGATCCCAACGCTTGATGCTCGCTAATCACGACTCCTTTGGGCTACCCCCACTTTCATGTAGGGTGGGCCGGTCGGCGGCTCGTCGCTCGTTTGGTTCGACCCGACGAGCGCAGCCGGAAGGTGACGCCAATGAGCGATGCGAACACGCAAGAGGAATCCGAGGAGGAGGATTGGACCAAGTTCGCTGATGCCGGATACGGTAGTGCCTACGACCCATGGTCCGATCTCGTGGCACACGAGCCCGAAGAATCGCTTCAGGAGAATTTCGATGATGATGAGCACTGGGAGGTTCCCCCACCACCCTCCACAGCGGGAATAGCACATCTCGTGCGAATCGGTTCTTGTGATCACTGCCTGACTCGCCTTTCTGGCGGGCGCCTAGCGTGGAGTTCAGCAGCAGAAGATGGCGCGGCCATTCGCGCCCGCATCCTTGAGGCGGAATCCGATCTGAGTGTCGATGAATCGGTGAACTGTTGCCCGTTCTGCGAGGATTTGTTCGCTGACCTGGATGTTCTAGTCACTCGCATTACTGACAAACTCGCTGGAGTTGAATTCACACGTGTTCAGTTAGGTTCCCACTTCGCTAAGGATCACATTGCTGATGAGGAGGAACTACGCACCCGCCATGGCGCACAGGGAAGTCGCGGATTGAAGGCTGGGTTCGTGGAAGCGATTGCCGACCAGTTGAGAGAGAAGTACCCTAGTGTGAAAGTGGTGAAGGAACTCCCGCAGGTTATGTTACTGGTCGACACCCTCACACTGGAGGTCAGAGTCGATATCCGCTCACTATTCCTCTACGGCCGCTACCGTAAACTCGAGCGCGGCATCCCTCAGACCCGATGGCCTTGTCGAGCATGTAAGGGGAGAGATGGTGGCTGCAACTCATGCTCTGGTTCAGGCTTGCAGTACCCCGATTCAGTACAGGATTTGATTGGAGAGCCACTTCGCCGGATTTTCAACGCTGCCGATACGTCATTTCACGGAATGGGACGGGAGGACATCGACGTACGTTGTCTCGGTAGTGGTCGACCATTCGTCATGGAACTCAAGTCACCACTCAAGAGGGTCGCAGACCATTCCGAATTGGTCAGATTGGTCAACGATGAGGCTGACGGACGTGTCGAGGTGCTAGATCTCAGGGCCTCAAAGCGCCCGGAGGTAGCGCGCATCAAGCAGACTGCCGCCGAGAAATCATACACATTACGCTTCAGCTATGATGGTGAGTTGGATGTTGATGAGGTGGAGAAGAAGGTACTCACGCTTGTGGGTGAGACAATCAATCAGACGACCCCGCAGCGAGTATCACATCGTCGAGCGGACAAGGTCCGTCGACGTAAGGTCATCTCAATCACGGACGTAATCGTTGAACCACCCGAGGTGCAACTGTGTGCGAGGGTTGAGAGTGGCACCTACGTGAAGGAGTTGATACATTCAGATGAGGGTCGTACTACCCCGAGCGTCACCGAGAGGTTAGGCGTTGTATGCGAGGTTCTCTGGCTGGACGTGGAGGAAGTGCACGCCGACTGATTTCGATGTGCTTAATTAGGACCGGTAGGTCGCCGAATCCCCACATAGTGGAATAGAGGTGAATCAGGATGCGTCGCACACACGGACCACGCCAAGGCTCGCGCAGCATAATGAGCCGTAGCAAGCCCGACCGTGGACGACTGTTCATCCGCTATGTCATGCATCCCTACGAGGTGGGAGACCGTGTGGCAATCAACATCGATGGTGGCCAGCAGAAGGGAATGCCCCATCGCCGATTCCAAGGTAGGTCAGGTGTAATCACCGGACAGCAGGGAAGAGCGTGGGTTGTGGCTGTGAAGGATGGCAACATGGCGAAGACCGTCATCAGTCGCCCAGAGCACCTGCGCCCTCTTGAGTGAGGAGGAATGAAAATGGCAGATGGATTGGACCCGGTTGATTACGCCAAAGTGCGCGATACGTTGATGGAAGCGAACAAGCGTAGGGGTCACCTCTCATACGAGCAGAAAATGGCTCTGCAGCACGCTGAATGGGCTGCCAGCGACGTTCGTGTCGGATTCAAAACCGACTCAAAGGTGTTCGCTGCGCTGTACAAAGATCTGCTTGAGGTGGAGAAATTGGCCAAGTCCCCGAACATCGCTGCTAAGATTGCCGAGATGATGC
>CAXEUS010000221.1:0-2702 GCA_963999385.1 uncultured Candidatus Poseidoniales archaeon
AGCTCGCTTGCCAGCACACGCTGCATGAGGTACTCACCACAGTCTGTCAACTGATGGCACCGGTGGCTCCGTTCATCGCAGACGAGATTCACCGGAATCTGATGGGCTCCTCAGTCCATCTTGCTGACTGGCCTGTTGGTGAAGGGGCCGTAGCACCATTCCGGGATGAAGGGCTGGAACAGACGATGGCGCTGGTACGTGCGTTGGCAGAGACCGGTCGTCGCGTGCGCGTGGAAGCGAAGCGGCGCCAGAGACTGCCGTGTCAGTCCGGCTGGATTGTTGGCGGACCCGACCTATCCGAGTTCCATTCTCTGCTGGCCGACGAGTTGAACGTCGAGGCGCTGACAACCGAGGATGACTTGGATCGCTTCCAACAGATCGAACTGGTTCCCAACTGGAAGGCTCTGGGCGCCAAGGCGCGGGCTGACCTGCCCAAAGTCAAGGAGGCACTCGCAACCTCCGAAGCTGATGCGACGTGGGCGGCTATTCAGGAAGGAACGTGCGAACTTGCTGGATTTGAGATTTCACCTGACGACGTCGAGGTCCGCCGCGTGGAGAAGGATGGATATGCGGCTGCCACCATTGAATTCGGCGAGGGTGACGACGCCGAGGCTGTCAGCCTCGTACTCGACATGGCTTCTACCCCCCACTTGCTATCCAAAGGGATGGCACGCGACATCATCCGCCGAGTGCAACAGAAGCGTAAGGACCTCGACCTCGATATCGATGCGACCATCTCGCTAACAGTATGGCTAGGAGATGGCTCACCTGACCTTGACGACGATGACTGGGAGCATGTGCAGGCCGAGACTCGCACTGATGTGGGAGTCCTTCTGACAGGGAACGGACCTGAGGATGCTGATTCGTTCACCGTTGACGAAGCGACCATTCACTTCTCGTTCGACTGACCTCAGCCGTACGACTACCTTTTTGAGCGCCCGCGCGAAGGTGCAGCGAAGGTGGGGGACGCAAAGTGCCATTGTTGAGTTCCGTGGACTTCGTCGAGTCTGTCCTCGCGTTCGACGAGTTCGGCGAGAAAGCGCATACCGAGGAGTTCCACTGGGAGGCTGCGGGGCGCCAGGGAAACGTGCTCAAGGCGGTCAACGAGTACTGGACTGCTGGCCAGCGTCAAGCTCACAGCTTGCATGAGATATCCTATCGTGCCTGCTTCAAACCGCAACTACCCTCGTTCTTCGTCGAGCGACTCACGGAGCCAGGGGATGCAGTCTACGACCCGTTCATGGGGCGCGGCACCACCCTTCTGGAGGCGTGGCTGCTGGCGCGCCGCCCGCTTGGTAATGACATCAATCCACTCAGCCGCGTGCTGCTCGAACCGCGCATCAATCCACCAGAATTCGAAGCGGTCGCACAGCGGCTTGACTCCATCGACCTCACCTCGGCACAGGAGAAGTTCGAAGACCTGAAGGTGTTCTATCATCCAAACACCTTGCATCAAATCATCGCGCTGAAGGAATATCTGCTGAAGCGGGAGGAAGCGGGTGAACTTGACCAGGTGGACCGTTGGATTCGCATGGTAGCTATCAATCGCCTGACTGGTCACTCTAACGGATTCTTCTCGGTCTATTCGATGCCACCTAACCAAGCAGTCTCGATTAATTCACAGCGCAAGATCAACGCGCGCCGTGAGCAGACTCCTGATGATAGGGACATTGTCTCACGCATCCTCAAGAAATCGAAGTCGCTGCTGAAGGATTGGGATGGGGCACCGCTCACACACGAAGGGCACATGCTCTCGGCTTTGCTCACCACCGAAGATGCTGGAAATGTTGCAGGAATCGAGCAAGGCGTCGCCCAACTAGTGGTAACCTCGCCCCCGTTCCTTGATGTGGTGAACTATCAGGCTGACAACTGGCTCCGCTGCTGGTTCCTAGGCCTAGACTCGTCTGAGATTGCCATCTCGCAACTGAAGAATGCCGATGAATGGGTTTCTGCGATGACGGACGTGATGCGGGACCTGAAGAGAATAGTCGCTCCAGGAGGTCATGTCGCCTTCGAGGTTGGTGAGGTACGAAACGGTAAGTTGCTGCTCGAGGAACTGGTCGTGCCAGCCGGAGTCGAAGCGGGACTGGAACCGGTCATCATCATGATTAACGCCCAGAAGTTCACCAAGACAGCCAACACCTGGGGTGTGGACAACCAGCAGAAAGGAACCAACACCAACCGCATCGTCATCTTCCAGCGTTGAACGCTCAGGAGTCATAGGCGGTACGGAATGAGCCCATTGGGTGCATCATCCACACAGGCGTCAAGTGGCACTTGTAGGATGACATCCAGCCCATGGTCTGGGGTGTATTGGAGTGCGCCATCACTCCGTTGACCCAGCCGACGATGGCAATCTCCCTGCCAGTAATGATTCGCTTGTCTCGGGCTGAAGGGACGTCGAGGCAGCACCATACGTAGAATTCTGGAGTTCTTCGACGGGCGTAGTCCTCGCGCACGGGTAGGTTGAGTTTCGGGTTGAGCGGGAACACGCTGGTCTTCACCTCGATTCTTCCATCGAAATCGACCTTGCCCTTGGTCTCGCCCACCTCGTTGTGCTGCCAGTCTCCGTAGAACCACTGTGCGAAGGCGAACTCTCCGAGAATCCCTGCATCGGTGTCAACTGGGGAAGTCTTGGTTCGGTGAACAGTCACCTGTTTTCGCAACTTCTCCGCCGCATCGATCATCTCCTGTGTGATGGC
>CAXEUS010000222.1:0-13537 GCA_963999385.1 uncultured Candidatus Poseidoniales archaeon
ACCACATCACGCGCATCGTGAAGAAATTCAACACCGAACGCTCGGACATCGCCAGCAAGTACGACATCAACATCGATGTAAAATCAGGTGCCAAGAATACGGCCAACGGCATGCCCTACAACTCAGACCACGGTCCGTTCGTCTACGACATCGCTCAGGATGAGGGCGATGCAAACGGCCACGCTCTGGTCTGCTACGGCTCCGGTTCATGGGAGTACCACACCTACATGGACGACATGAGTCGCTTCAACGAGGAGAGCCTTGCAGTCTCCGGCATCATCTACGGCACTTACGCCCGCTGGCTCGCCTGGGGAGAGGTCTGAGGAAGTAATCTCGATGGCGATTCGCAGGGCACACGCGCGGCACATACTGGTGCGCTCCAAGGGAGAGGCGGTGCAGCTGCGCGAGCGCATCGAGAACGCGCGCAAGCCGCTGAAGGAGTTCCAGAAGATGGCGCGCAAGCACTCCGAGTGCCCGTCAGGATCGAAGGGAGGGGATCTGGGATGGTTCCACGACCGGCAGATGGCGCGTGAATTCTCCGAGGCCGTATGGAAGCAGGATCTGAACGCTATCGGACCGTTTGTGAAGACAGGGTTCGGCTACCACCTAATTTGGGTCCACGAGCGCGACGATTGAGGCGCTGTCGGCAAATCAAGCGCCAAGTTCAGCGAGTACGGCGCTGTAGTCGGGCTCTTGGCCGGGGTTGTCGGCGACCCACTTCCAGATGATGTTGCCTTCTTCGTTGACGATGAACACCGACCTCTGGGCGGCGGTGTAACCGGGCATACCTGCGAAGTCGTCGAGTGCAACGCCGTAGGCGTTGGTGACGTCTCTCGTGTAGTCGGACAGGATGGGGAACTCGATTCCGTTGGCAGCGGCGAACGCCCCGTTGGCAAACGGAGCATCGACTGAGATGGCTAGAACGGCGACATTTGCGTCGTTCAGACTGCTGAGACTATCCTGAAATGTGCACAGTTCCTTCTCGCACACGCCTGTGAAAGCGGCCGGAAAGAACGCCATCACCACTCGCTGACCGAGGTGCTGTCCACCGGTCACTCCGTTCCTGTCCTGGTCATGCAACTCGAAATCAGGTGCGTCTTCTCCCACTTCCACCATACCCACCGCTCGGTGGTGACTCATTTCAACTGATGCCACTCACTGTTGAACAAAACCGACCCAACGCTTCCCACATCGCCACAGATTACGCCACCTTCATGGGTGGTGGGCTCAAGCCCGACCTGATGACGACCCCGGGACAGCAGGTGTTCATGCCCAGCGTCATCGACAAGGAGGGTGTGACTACTCCGCTGGGAATCACCACGAAGGAGGAGGATTCGTGGGCGGTTCTGCGCGCATTCTTCGCGCGCGCGGAGGAAACCGATGTGATTCGCGCGGTAATCGAGGTGTGGGAAGTGGACTACATCGGTGAGAATCCGAGCACGAATCTGGCTGAGCTGAAGCGCCGACCATGCCCCATCTGCGATCGCAGTGCTTTCTGGATGGAACTGGCTGGGGAGGAGTTCCGCGGTGAACGGGCACCGACGAGTGGACGTTGCTACCGAGCGGAATGTGGCGCATGGGTCGAACAGAACAGCGTCGAGGTCGAGCGGACGGACTGCGGCTGGCCATCAGCACAGTGGACCAAGAAATGCGAGTCATTCAACATGGGAATCCGAGGGTTGGTCGAGATGCGTGGCGCGGTCGATGCTGCTGGCAAACCGCGTCGAGCGCGCATGGACAAGGAAATGATGCGCGATCTCTAATTCACATCGATTCTAGAGGAATGACACCGAATCCTTTGCAGCCCGCGCAGATCAGGTGACGGGCGGCCTCAGAGAGGGCGAGATTGTTGACATCCATGCCGTCGGCCGTGCGCACAGGGTTGTCGCGGTAGAAGCGGTTGTAGTCAGTGGCGAGGCCGAGCAGGTAGGAACTGAACTGGTTCGGTCGGCGGTTGTCGAGCGAACTGTTCAGTTCCTCTGCGAAGCGAGAAATCCTACGGACGAGCGCAGCAGCGCTCTCGGTCAATCCAGACCAGTCGAGGTCTCCCACGGTTGCCAACGCAGTTTCGACATCGTGGCCGTCATCTTTCAGACGACGGGCGATTGAACAGGCACGGGCGTGGCTGTACATCAGGAAGGGTGCGCTGTCAGCCTCTAGGGAGAGTGCGTCCTCCCAACGGAAGTTGATGCCTTTCTCGGGCGAGACCCGCAGGAGGTTGAAGCGGACGGAGGAAATTCCGACCGCTTCTCCAATCGACGTCAGGCTCGCATCGTCCAAATCCGTTCTGATGCTAGATACCACTTCGGTAGCGCGAGTTGCCGCCTCATCGAGCAGGTCATCCATGAACACGACGTTGCCACGCCGAGTGCTCATCTTGCCATCGGGTAGTTTCGTGAATGCGTAGAACACCACCTCTGGTGCATCTGAGCCGACCTCTTCGAGCGCCACTGACACCTGATGAGACTGCAGACGGTGATCCTCACCGAGAACGTTTAGCAGACGGTCTGCCTGGGTCCACTTCCACTGATGATAGGCGATATCTCGGGTGGCATACAGGCTGGAGCCGTCGCCGCGCTGGAAGTAGAAGCGGGTGCTCTTCCCTGCGACTCCGCGCTCAGCCAGTTCGAGATACCATGCACCGTTCTCCGCCTGTGCGGCCAACTCGCTGTCGCGCAGTTTAGTCAGCACCTCATCGACACTTCCGTCGATAATGAAGCGACTCTCTTTGGTGAACGAATCATACTGGATACCGAGTCGTTCGAGTGTTTCGAGCATCCCGTCGAGAACCGGCTGGTAGGCTTCGCCGAATGCAGCCAGAGTATCCGCATCTGCCTCTTCTGAAAGGCGTACCATCTCAGCCACCTGTTCTCCAATCTGAGTCGTCACTCCGGCATCCCGGTGGTGCTCTACTCCGAGTCCTTCGCCTTGGGTGACATTTTCCAGATTGGCTGCCTGATAGAATCGAACTCGCTGATGGTCCATTTTGTGAGGGTGATTGGACGGCTCATCCATATCATGTTCAGCCAATATCTTCGACACCTTGTCCTCGTCAAGGTGCTCCAGTGCCCACGCCAGGAGCCCCACCTGTTTGCCCATGTCATCTACGTAGTATTCGGCCCGAACCTCGTCTCCTGCAAGCCGATGCAGGCGAACGAAGCAATCCCCTAGAATGGCATTGCGTGAACGACCGACATGGAACGGGCCATTCGGATTGGCGGAAGTGTGCTCAATCAACAGCGCTGACGGGTCGCGAGCGTGTCCGGCTCTCTCTGGAGAGGACAGGGTAGAAGGCAGCACGTGTGATGCTAGAGTGCTGACATCGGCGCGGAAATTCAGGAATCCACCGACTGAGTGTACCTCAGCTAGCAGTGCTTCTGACGCGACGGCTGCTTGCAGAACGTCAACCAGTTCGGCGGCGAACTCGTCTGGAGCTTTCCCCAGATTTTTTGCGAACATGAAGCAGGGGAAGGCGACGTCTCCCAGTGATTCCTCCTTGGCTTTATCGAGCATCGATGACAGATTGGGAATTTCGTCGACACCGAGTTCTCTGAGTGCAGCCTCGATGTATGGCTCGATGGCTTGCTGTAAGATGTGCATGTCTCTACCTCATCACGTCCACGGCCAGCGCAGCAACGCAGCCACTCCACCAAAGGCAGTCATCAACGTCGCTCCCTCCTCGGTGTCCATAGAGATGTAGCGGACTGAAGCCGAAGATTGCTTCGCCAGTTCAGCTAGGTCATCTGTCAGATCTCGTCCCGCCTTCTCATCGACGCGTACCTGATCTCCCTTTGCCTGACACTCAGGACAACCGGGAATCTCCGGGCTTCCCTCAACAGTCACTTCCCAAGTGTGCTGGCATTGGCGACAGGAGTAGACCTCCCGACGCTTGCGCAACTTCTCGGACAGCAGCAGGGTGTCCACCGCTCCTTGGTCGAGGGCCGAGCGTACCATCATCTCGCTGTATGTTGCCTTCGGATGAGCCTGCATTATCTCCTTGAGGAATCGGTCGACCAATTGACGCTCTTCGTCGAGTTCTATCTGGTCCATCAGCGCCCCTGCGTTCTGAATCAGTTCGCGTAGACCGCTCTCGTTGCTGTAGCCAACATCGAACATCGTTGGCAGAATCTTCTTCTGGATCTCGTGATGGAAGAATCCACCGTTGACTACACTTTCCTTAGTGGCTCCCGGACCTCCGACGATGATGCCCTTCAGGTTCTCAAGGTGCTGCAACCAGTAACTCGACGAACGCTCGCTGACCTTCTTGAAGAACGAATGCGCTGCTTCTTCAATCAGACGCTCGAAGCGCTGGGCGGATTGACCGCCGCGACCGTGCTTGCTCGGGACCTGACTCGGAATGTATTCCTGGACATGCAATCGGCGTCCTGAGGCGATTCCGTAGGCCGCTTCGGAGCGGTCTAGGACCAGCAGGCCGTAGGAGGTCCTGTCGATGAGCATCTCCGCTATCTGCGTGGTTTCGAATGTGGAGTCACAGCGGTAACGGAACGATGTGAGCGGTTCGGGAAGGTCATCGAGAACGATGGTCATCATGCGAGTCTTGTTGTTGCCCACGATGACATGGCCGCAGAACAGAGCAAGACCATGCTCTCCGGCGTTGCGCAATCCTGCCAGAGCGTGAGATGCTGACTCGATAGCGTCGGTGACATGCTTCTTCGTCGACTTCGACTTGATGTTCGCTGCTTGTCCAGCCTCGTTGCCAAGTTGCTGACGCACATCCGACACCTGACGGTCGGGTGGAATAACCACGGTAACGAGTTCAGTCCCCATGCCGCGGTACGATTCGAGTTCCTCGAGTTGCTTTCGCAGACGGGCACGCTTCGCCTGCAACTCCTCATCATCGCTCATACGCACCACTAGTGGTGCGGTCGTCAACCCGCCAGTTATCAATCCTTCAGGCGGGGGTGCGGCAAGGGGCAGGCTCATGGGGCGGCTTCGCCGCCGGGCACCCAATGACCGGTTTCCAGGTGGTCGCACTCGGAGGCAGTCTGCTGCGCCCCGAGGTGATGGAGCGCCACGTCTGGCTGGAAGGTTTGGCCGGAGTCGTGGCAGAATATGTCGCTGGAGGCGGCAGGCTTGGACTGGTTATCGGCGGGGGTCAGCCGGCCCGTGAAGCGATCTCTCTGGCGCAGCCACTGCTCGATGATGTCGCTCGACTAGATGAACTCGGAATCGCCGCCACACGACTCAATGCAGCGGTGGTGCAACAGATTCTGGCTGGAGCTGGGATAGATGTCTCTGCAGCCATTCCAATCGGCATCGAACATGCAGCAGAAATGCTCGAACAACACCAGGTTGTAGTCATGGGAGGAACCGCTCCGGGCCACACCACAGATGCCGTAGCCATTCGACTCGCGGTAGCTACCGATGCCGGTTCGTGCGTCATTGCCACCAATGTGTCACACGTACACAGTGCCGACCCAGCGATTGACCCTGACGCCGTGGCGCGCGAGCAAATGACGCTCGCAGAACTGCAGGACATCGTCGGACCACCTGAACACGCCGCCGCTGGGCCGACCGCGGTGATTGACCCCATTGGTGTGCAGGCGGCAATCGATGCGGGGCTGCCGCTGCGAGTTCTCGATGGCCGACGACTACAACAACTGGCCGCCTGCATCTCTGGTATGGCATTTGAGGGGACGACTGTCGAGGTGGCATGAAATGGCGCGTGAAGACCGGTTGAAGAAGGCTATAGAACAGACGGCTGCAAAGGCGAAAGACAAGAGCGAGTCGGCATCAGGACCTCAGTTGACGAAGAACCCCCAGAGTCGAAATTACGTTGCTGCGCACAGACATTGCAACATCTGTCATGCTCCAGTGCACATGGAGATGGAACCAGCCTTGTGTGACTCTGAGAAATGTGCTGATGAGTGGGCGCGCAAGGAGTCATCACGCAAGCGGTTGACGATTATGCTCTACCTTTTCCCCGGAATCGCCATCATGCTGGTGATGCTACAGGGCTTCACCTGAATGCCCCACTGCCGCGAAGGCTTGATGCAGAACGACCGCGAGGCGAGAGTGATGATGGTACGCATCATGTCCGTGCTGCCCCTCGTAACGGGCGCGCTGTGCGTACTCATCGTACTCATCGGGGCTATCGGTTACACCTCTTCCCCAGAGGAGGTAGAGGTGCCTATTCCCCCATGTCCCCTCGGTGGTGAGGATTGCAAGGTGGGAATGAATCAGGATGACCTGTCCATCCCGAGATCGTTCATGCTGCTCAAGGTCGAGACGACCATGCGCTGGGACCATCCTGACGATGCGTGGGTGGGGGTCGTGGATGCGAAGTATGCAGAGGAATGCCCTCCTGACAATCAGGGATTGACGGACTGCACTGCATCTGACATGGTATTCCTCGCAGGTGGCCCGGACAGTACGGACTCCATGGTTTGGGACCTTGACCCGGGTGATGTGCGCTTCGTGACAGGAGGGCGTGCCAACACCCTGACCCTTGAGACGAACATCGTCACACACTCCTACTCGATTGGTCTCTCTGTCCTTCCCATGCTTCTGCTAGGTGTCGCAGGTGTGGCCCTGTGTCTCTCCGGCGTGCAGATGGCATTCCCACTCCACTTCTCCAAGAAGGATGGAGGCTGAACGTTCCGTTCAAGAACTGTGCTGGATTCGAGGTGGGTGTATGGACGAATTCAGGTGCTCTGGATGCGGTGCGAAGATTCGCGTCGAAGGGCTTGAATCGACACTGATGGGACACAAGATATTCTGTCAGATATGCGGACATGTCTCCGAATCTGACTGAGACTGATGGATTACTTATCGGAGCGGTGCCACCCTTCTGGGAGTTCTAGAGGAGCTGTCTGCTGCTCGGTATCGATGCGGGCAACAAGTTCCTCGCGCAACTCTTCGATTCCTGCACCATCCACCGATGAGATGCTGCGATGGCCTGTGACAGGATTCCTACACTCGTTATCCGGCGGCTGTTCGAACAGATCCGATTTGGCATCGATGACCATCAACGGGGTCTGCGGAAGCATATCAGCCACTTCGTCTAGCAGATTCTCCTGCGCCACCATCTTCGTTCCGCCATGCTCACTTGGGTCGAGTAGGAAGAGTACGATGGAACCGATGTGCTCCAGTGCAGCAATCGCCTGCATCTCGATGGGGTTACGGTCACCCAGTGGTCGGTCAAGCAGTCCAGGAGTGTCCACCAACTGGTAGCGCCGGCGGCGGTGGTCGAAATGGCCTACGTGCAGTTGGCGCGTGGTGAACGGATAGGCGGCGACCTCCGGTTCTGCCGGGCTGAGCGCGGCGATGAGGGCAGACTTGCCTACGTTGGGTGCGCCGGCAACAACGATGCACGGCTCGCTGGAATCGATTGAAGGTAGTAACTTGAGCGTGTCACGCGCCGAGTTCAGCCAATTCAATTGTGGGGAAACCTGTCCCACGATGCTGGATATTCGTCCGTACGCCTCCCTGCGGGTGCGGTGCATGGAATCGATGTGCACCATCCTACGCAACTTCTTCCGGTTCTGCTCTGCGATGCGCATCACCTGTTCAGCAGCCCATTGGAGAGTGCCCAGACTGTGACGGTAGTCATCAATGCCGACTGCGGCGTCGATCAAGGCGACATCGAACTCGGACTGCTGGTCGAGGCTTGGCCAGGCGGACACGTACTTCCGTAGCGTGCTATCGATGACTTCGCTCGAGGCTTGGACCATGCGCGACATCTGCTTGCGGTTGCGGAACATCCGGTTACCATCCACCACGTGCTCAGCCGCACGGGAACCACGACTGAATCCCTTATCGAGGATCTCATCGGAGGTGAGTACCGTTGGCAATGCCTTCCAAACAGTGACGGGCATAGGTATTCCCTCGCCCGCCCCGCGGGGTGCATCCCTCTTCAATGCAGGGGGCCGCTCCAAATGGTGCTACCAACCCTGTCGTGTTCCTTTTCAAGGGTCGCCGCCTCAGGGGACTGGGGGTCGACCTATGGCGAGCAAGGGAAGGAGAGGACGCAAGAAGCCGGAATTGCCCGATTGGGCACTCGAGTTGTGGAAGCAGGCTGGTGAGCCGGACATCGAAGAGCACCGAGATGTGTTCAGCGGACCGCTGCTCGACCGACGAGTAGGATTACGCCGAGACGACCTCATCGAGGTGCTGCTCGATGCACGCGCCCTGCTCAAGGATGCTGAGCCTTGGATTCGTGGCAGATTGCTGGGAACCAACAAGAACAGTTTCGAGATTCTCACCGACGACGGACGCTACCACCACGTCGCTCGTGATGTCATTGTAGAGTTGATTCTCGTTGCTCATCTGCGCCCACCGTACATCGATGATCGTGAACTCCTTGAGTTTGAACGAGAAGATGCGAAACGCCGAAACAGAATCCACGAAGAGGTGGACAAAGGCGGAGAAGGTGGCAGAGACGACAGTCACGTATGGGGTTGAACTATGGCGCTGCATGAGAAGCGCTGCATCCCTTGCGAGGGAGGAGTACCCCCGCTGACACCTGAGGAACAATCTCCATTGCTCGCTGAACTCAACGACGACTGGAATGTCGTGAGTGGACATCACCTAGAGCGTACATGGGGGTTCGACGATTTCGCCGCCGCAATCGAGTTCGTCAACGCTGCCGGCGCCGTCTGCGAAGAGCAGTTCCACCATGCTGACTTCGATTTCGGCTGGGGCCGCGCCAAGGTGACCATCTGGACTCACAAGATCGATGGACTCACGGAATCAGACTTCGTACTCGCCGCCAAACTAGACAAAATCTGAGGTGTTCACTTGCCAGAGGATTCCAAAGGACGCGGCGAGCCGGGCCACAGATTGCACCTGTTCGTGTGCGGTAACGAGCGAGATTCAGACCATCCACGTGGATGCTGTGCCGAAAAGGGAAGCCTAGAGGTGATGCGCGCGCTCAAGCGGGCGGCGAAGGCGGCTGGGATATCAGACGTGCGCGTGCAGAAGGCTGGGTGCTTGGATTTCTGTGAGAACGGCATCTCATGCGTTGTCTACCCTGGAGGAACGTGGTACACCATAGCCAACCCTGACGAAGACCTGCCGCTGATTCTCGAACACCTGCGCACAGGCGAGATTGCAGAGTCCTGTCTGATGCGTTTTGAGTAGAATCGTCGTGTGTCGCTCGGTGTCTGATTTAACTACCGTCTCGGTACCGATTACCTCGCGGGCAAGTGCAGCTTGCTGCGGGGTGTGATGATGTCAGAAGAGTGTGAACTGGTGCAGTGGTTCGACCAAGTGGGCAAGGAGGACGCCCTCCTAGTCGGAGGAAAAGGGGCATCTCTAGGGGAGATGTTTCGCAATCTGTGCGACAGTGGTGTGCGGGTTCCTAACGGATTCAACGTCAATGTGGAAGCGTATGCGCGGTTCATCGATGCTAATGTCACCCCCTCCACATGGGACAACGTCGCCGAGCCTGCGGGCATGGGCGATGTACGCACTGCCGCCCTCTCCAGTGAAACTCTGGCGGACGCTCTGGAGGTCTGCCTCACTGACGCTGACCCATCCGACCATCTCGAGATGCACGGACGGGCTGCCTTGGCACGGGCTTTGGTGCTGCAGACTCCGATTCCCAATGAAGTGAGAGATGCTGTCTCAGAAGGCTACGCACGCCTGTGTGAAGAATACGGACAGGGAGTGGATGTCGCCGTTCGCTCCTCAGCGACGACCGAGGATTCAGCAGAAGCGTCGTTCGCCGGCCAGTACGACTCCTACCTCAACGTACACGGAGCAGATTCCGTGGTGGAGCACTGGCGTCGCTGTGTTGCCAGCCTGTTCAACGAGCGGGCGATCTGCTACCAGTTGGAGAAAGGCCTCGACCCGCTCTCCAGCGCGCTTTCGGTGGTGGTGATGAAGATGGTCAGGTCTGACCTCGCTTCCTCCGGCGTGATGTTCTCCATCGACCCCGACTCTGGTCACCGAGGTGTCATCCACATCGCCTCCGCCTACGGACTGGGAGAGTTGGTCGTCCAGGGCAGCATCAGCCCGGACACCTTCACCGTATGGAAGGAGGGGTTGAGGCGAGGGAATTTCGCCGTTGTACACCGGCATCTGGGCAGCAAGGACCGCAGAATGGTCTACTCAGATGACGAAGTGCAGGACACGCGCATCGACGAGGTCCCGCTAGAGGAGCGCAGGGCGTGGTCGCTCAAGACGCTTGAATGCCGCCATCTGGCGGAGATGGCGCTCAACATCGAGGAGCACTACGGAACCCCGATGGACATCGAGTGGGCAAAAGATGGCATCACTGGTGAGTTGTTCATCGTCCAAGCTCGTCCAGAGACAGTTCACGCACTCTGCTCGGAGGCGAAACTCGAACGTTACATGATGGTCCCAGAACTGGTTGCCAGCCTGAAACAAAACGGCAAGGTGCTCGCGAGCGGACAGGCGGTAGGCAAGCGCATCGGCTCGGGGAAGGTCAGGCTCTACAAGTCCTACGAAGAGGTTCTGGAGCGGCGCCGAGCAATGAAGGATAGGCTCGCAGAGGGCGTCAAATTAGACGAGATTCCCGAAGCGGAACGCGTGTTTGAGGAGGGAGATGTACTGGTCACCGAGATGACGACCCCCGACTGGGAGCCGATGATGAAGCAGGCGTCGCTCATCGTGACGCGTAAAGGAGGGCGCACGTCACACGCGGCAATCATCGCCCGCGAGTTCGGAATCCCTGCCGTTGTCGGCTGCTCCGAGGCGCTCGATTTAACGATGCGCGAGCCTGTCACCGGCTCATGCGCAGAGGGCGATACGGGCTGGATTTATGCTGGAGAACATCCGTTTGAGATAGAGCAGATTTCAGTCGACATCGACATGGATTTGCACACGAAGATCAAACTCAACGTCGGCTTCCCTACCAAGTCACTTACAGACTCCCAACTTCCAGTGGATGGAGTGGGATTGGCACGCATCGAGTTCGTGCTGTCATCCGAGGTGCGTATGCACCCACTGGCACTCGTTCACCATGAGGACCTCAAGAAATACCTCGAGACTGGAGTGGTCTCTCAAGCACTCTCCCCTTATGCTGAGGGACTGGAGAGAGAGGATGAATCGGTCGTCAGGGCGGCTGTGGACGAGGTCGAGCGACGGGCGTGGTCGTACGAGGACAAGCGTGGACTGTTCATCGACAAACTGCGTGAAGGGGTCGGCCTCATCTGCGCCGCTTTCCATCCACGACCGGTATTGGTCCGCCTTTCCGACTTCAAGTCTAACGAATATCGCGAGTTGCTCGGGGGCAGGGTGTTCGAGCCCCACGAGGAGAACCCGATGATTGCCTGGAGAGGTGCGTCGCGCTACCTAGACGACCAGTTCCGTCCTGCATTTGAGATGGAATGCCAAGCGATGGCATCCGTAGTGCACGACTTCGGACTCGACAATCTGCAACTGATGGTTCCCTTCTGCCGCTCCCCGGAGGAAGGTGAGGCGGTCAAGGAGGTTCTCTCCGAATTCCACATCGGCCCGAAGGACGGTGTGCCACTGTTCGTGATGGTCGAGTTGCCATCGAACGTCATCGACGCCGAGTCGTTCATCGAGAAGATGGATTTGCACGGCGGCTCGATTGGCTCCAACGACCTCGTGCAGACGGTCTACGCGGTCTCGCGTGATGACCTAGAGAACTACCAGCACGCGGTCGACGCCCGCTCACCCGCGGTCAAGGCGATGATCAAGCATGCGATTGAAACCTTCACCGCCAACGGGCTGGAAATCGGCATCTGCGGTCAGGCACCCTCCGACTATCCGGAGGAATTCCCGCCGTTCCTGATCGAGTGCGGAATCACCTCCATATCCGTCACCCCCGACACCGTCATGGCGGTCAGGCTGGCTGTGGCCGAAGCCGAAGCGAAGGCTGGCATGCTCGAGTTCCAACAGGAATGGGCTGAGTGAATGGACGTCCTGATCGTCGGCAGCATAGCCTATGACAGCATAGAATCTCCCGAAGGCAGAATCGAAGAGGCTCTGGGCGGTTCAGCGACATACGGTGGAATCGCCTGCCAGTTCCATGCGAATCGTCTCGATTGCAACGCCGTAGGCCTTGTGGGTGTGGTCGGGGTTGACTTCTCCGATGATGACAGAGCCATACTTGCAGACACTGGATTGGACATTCAAGGAATCGAAACAGCAGAGGGCAGCACCTTCCGCTGGAGGGGATCGTATCATGGAAACATGGCAGAGGCAGAGACTCACGAGACCCATCTGAATGTGTTCGAACACTTTCAACCGAAAGTCCCGAGCCATGCGCGAAATCCCAAGATTACCTTCTGTGCGAATCTGCATCCCGCCTTGCAGGCAAATGTGCTGGAACAGGCAGTCCCAAGTCGCTTCTCGATGTTGGATTCGATGAATCTGTGGATTGACATCGCCAAGGACCAACTCGTCGAGGTGATGAGTGAAGTCGATATCGTCATCATCAACGACGCTGAAGTGAGGATGCTTGGAGGAGAAGATGACCTGAGCGCGGCAGGCAAATCGGTCATGGAACTCACGGGAGTAACCAATCTGATTGTCAAGCGGGGAGGACACGGAGTGCTCGCCTTCCATCCCGATGGACACGTCGAACTTCCGGCGTACACCGCAGCGAAACTGGTCGACCCCACCGGTTGCGGGGACACCTTTGCAGGAACTCTGGCGGCATATCTCGCACACGGGAACGGTGAGTTGTCGATGGAGGAATTGCACAGGGCGTTGGTATCTGCAACAGTCACTGCCAGCTTCACATTGGAGTCGTTCGGCACCGATGCATTGCTCGAACTCACCGTGGACTCATTCGCGCAGCGGCGTCAAGAATATCTGGAAATTACAGGACACTCATGAACGCATGGGACCCATTGCAACTTTTCCGAATCAATCGAGAAGATAGAATTTGACGATGGTCTGCGTTTGGAAATGGCCCACACCATGGTCCTCTTTGAGGTGCTTCTTCATGTCGCGCTTTTCGGTAATGCCTGAATCTTTCAGAACGGCAAACCACTCCTCAAGTGACTTGCCTGTTTTCTCTGGAAGGTTTCGGATCATGGCCGCCTCCATTTCCTCTGGTTTCATGGAATAGCCCCTTCCGAATGGTCCGATTCGATTATTCGATTATCAAATTCTTTTCTGCGTCACCTGCTTGACCGGATCAAATCTCCTTAAAGATAGAATCAACTTCTTCGTTTGGAATAATCAACTCAGCCAATTGAATCAGTAGTTTGACATTTTGAACCAAAATCTCTGATTTGCGAATGAAACCACTCACACGAGTGGAGTTGATAGAATCATCAGAAACTACCACCTTCTTCAGGACATTATTTACCTCTAAGAGTTTAGATTGAATATTGGGTGTGAGAAGTTCCTTTACATTATTGAGTCGCTGGGGAAACCTCACATCATAATTCATGAATGTAGTATATCCTCCCTGCCCGTTAGGTTCTGTATACGCCCAAACCGAACAACTCAGTTGTTTTCCAATTACCCCACTCATTCTATATTTACCAAATATTCGCGTAACTGGAGTGAAATCGAGTCCCAGTTCTGATGCAGCTTGTTTCCAAGCAGCATTTGTTTTCGTCCGACGCAT
>CAXEUS010000223.1:0-3441 GCA_963999385.1 uncultured Candidatus Poseidoniales archaeon
AGTGGAGGCCGCACCAGAACCTGAACCTGAACCTGAACCTGAACCCGCTCCTGAACCAGTCATCGAGACTACACCACCACCCCCTGCGCCTGAACCGGAACCAGTACTGCCCGCTGCTGACATCCCCCCTCCCCCTCCACCTCCTTCTGCACCACTTCCTAGCGAACCGGTCTTCACCCCATCCCCAACTCCATCATCAAGCGCGGCGCTGCCCGCTCCGCCACCCCCGCCACCTGGTTCGATTGCCGACAATCTACCATTCCCTCCTGTTTCTCAATCAGGCCTGCCGCCACCCCCACCTCCACAAGGAGGGAACATCGCACCACCCCCGCCACCCCCTCCAGCAGATCCGTTAGGATTCCCGATGGCCCCGCCCCCACCAGCTCCCTCCCCTCCCCCGGGATTACAACCGGGAGTCGAGCCAACCTCAACCACCCCAGTCGAGCCGGGGCCGCGAGAGGATGCCTTGACCACCTCGGATAAGTTGGACCTGCTATCCGACTTGAATGATTGATCAGGAAGTCGCCTCTGAAACCGGTCTTGAACCTGCGTGAGGTCGCTTGACTGAGTTCTCAAGCATGGTGATTGCGGATTCGAAACCAGTTATGTCGGATGGTTCTGGTAGTTTGGCTGTATCTGGCCCGCGCGACAATTCAACCCCCGGTCCAGGAATGTCATTCAGTCTACTCACCAATCTCTCCGATGTTTGTAGCAGACTACCTTCTGTGGTTGCATGCCGCCGTTCTAAACGGAGGCAAGTCCAGCGTTGCAATCGCTCACCGACCCGGGTCAAACGCTCTGCATTTCTCCCGCGTCTGGGTACTGTAAGCAGTTGGGCAGTCAGTCGGCAGAGTCGAGTCACTCTGAGGTCGCGGTCCGACGCCCCCCCCTCTTCGAGTTGCGCACTCACCTCCTCTATGCTACCAGCCTCTATACCAAGAAGCGCGAGCAACCGCTCAACAGCGACTTCGAATTGAACAACCTCGGCCACTACCCTAGGCTCAATATCAGCGTCTATCGGCACATCTACTTCTTCAGATGAAGGGTCTGAATGTACAGAGGAGTGCTCGACAGGATAGGGCAACTGCTCCAGATCTACATCAGTATACGCAGTAGGCCAGAGGACGGGAGAATCATTCGCATACGGGTGGAGTTTGGTGAATGGCTCTGGCAGGCTCGGCTCGAACAGTGCGAACGAATGGTCGTTTTCTACGGGGTCCAAACCAGCGAGTCTCAGTGCGAATTGCGGAACATCCTCCCACAATCCCTGCAATCGCTCAGGTCTGCGAGAGTGTCTACGCACCTCATCCAACAGTTCCAAATCACGCCCCAGTGGCAGTGCTAGCAACCGTGGCCGCAACAAATCATAGCGGTCGATTGCGGTGCGCATTCCTGGTAATTCCATCCAGAGTCCCCTGGCATCCCGTTGCAACCTCTCTTGCAGGCGCACTACATCCCAACCTCGCGAAGCCCAGAGGTCGAGTTCGGTCTGCGAATGGTCCAGTAACCTGTCTCTACGCTCAACAGTGGTTGTTTCCAGAGTAACCTCTGTGGAATCATCACTACCCTGCAGCTCGGTGATTATCTGTTCGTATTCTGTGAGTGAGAGCAACCCCGCGTCCAGTTCGTCGGGCCATATCTGCACCAATCCCCTTCTCACTGTGTCTAATTGGTTACGGTGACGCTCGTTACGCACCACGCGACGTTGGATTCCATGTTGTACCAACTCCACATCGTCAGCAGTCACCTCAGCACTGCGCAACAGGGTGCGCCAGTCTTCCGCTTCCTCCGCCCCCCTGAAACTCAGGTCCAATCGTTCGGCTGCTCGCAAGAGATCAATGCACACCTTGACTCTAGAGTCATGCTCTTGGATGGCTCTCCAGGATAGTCTAGGGTTATCGACGAGTAACCTCTTCCATGGTTCAGTCTCGACATCGTCTCCCTCCCATCTCGCCAATATCTCATGCGCCTGCTGCTCTCGTTCATCTCGACGGTCAGTCAGTTCAGTTACTAGGGATTCCAATTCCCCGACGAGGTGAACTTGTCCTTCGAGAGCACTTAGCTCAGCGCCAGACTCGGGAAATAATTCAGCCAATGGGCCGAGCGCGCCCCACGCTCTGCGCATACGCGCTACGTCTGCGCGCAGGTCAACCAGCCCCGCTTCATGGACGAGTAAGTCTGCTGGTTGTAGGCTATCAGGCGCCCCAATGTGGAACCCGGAGCCGCGCAGACGGTCGTGCTCATTCTGCAGTGCCGTCAACCGCCCTGCGTGGGCACGTCCGGATTCCTCTACTTGGGAAAGTAGGTCGCGTAGACGCTGCTCATCCTCCATTTTCTGACAGAGTTCACATCGTTCGTGTAACAAAGCGGCGGCATTGTTGTCGTACGCTCCGACTGTCTCATCGATGGTTTCCTGGGCCTGTAGCAGCAGTTCGTCCAGTTCAAGCAATTGCTCAACTGCATCATAGCGCTCGGACAGAGTTCCAGAGATTGATTGCATACCCCATCCACGCTGTTCGCGTAACCAATCCATCATCTGTTCAAGGGCGACGCGTCGGCGCTCTTGCCTGTCGAATAGATTGGACATCGATATATCGAGAGTTTGCTCTGTAGCAGCCTGTTCTAACAATAGCAGAACCTCCTGTGCTTCCGGAATCATCGACTCATCGAGCCGATCTAGCCGCTCGACCCAACGGTCAAGTTGCTGGCTGCGCCCTTCTCTAGACCAACGACTGCTCACTCGATTTGCCAACAGGTGCCAAGGGCGCCTCTTACGCATGAGTCGTAACCACTCTTGCTCGACGGTCTGGAGGTTCATGGGATCACGAAGACGAGAGAGAAGCACATCTCGCTCAGGCCATGCCGCCGGCATGTCATCCAGCCGTCCACGCAACTTCTCAGCCGCTTCTATGGTTCGTTCAGCGTGCAGTAACTGTTCACTCGCTCCCTCGGGTTCAGCTGCAAGGTGTTGCTGCAGTGTGGTGGTGTCATGGCCCCGCTTCTCCCAGTCGGCTAGACGCTCTCCGAGCCACTTGCTCGCCACCTCGCTCATCGGACCACTGAGTAAAGGCGATGAACAGCCCGTTCTCAATCGTGCCGGCCTACGGCGTTCTCGCGCGGGATAGTGAAACACGCCCGCTCACGTAGGCGTGAGGGTCGCCATTAAGTATGCAATCAGTCGGGTCAGCGAGCCGATGACACCTTTGGAGATAGGCCTGACACTGTTCGTCACCCTGCTCGGTGGCGGCATCTTGTTCTGGATGATTCAGGTCGACACTCATTTCCGAAGATACAGCCGTGACGCAGTCGCTGAACGAGAGGTTCAATCAGCACGTGTATCATTGCTGGTCGATGAAGTAGCCAGACTGTCCGATGACTGTGTAGCCCTGCTGCACACTCAACCAAGGCTGCATGGGCTGATTACCGCACACACCACAATCA
>CAXEUS010000224.1:0-2116 GCA_963999385.1 uncultured Candidatus Poseidoniales archaeon
ACGCCATTGCTCAATTCGTTGCAATGGGTTGACCATATCTCACCCCTCCCGTGTGGTCGCGGACAGGTCGGCAATGAAACCTGATTGCGCAGTGATTAACGGTACATCTCCGGCCCAACCAGCGGCACCCGGGTGGCCTCCACCTTCTCCACCGATTCGGGATGCCAGTCCGGCCATCATTTCACCCAGATTTACTCCTTCGCGCACAGCCGATCGGCATGCACGCGATACCAATCTGACCTCATCTTTTGCCTTGCGTGTGACCAATGCAACATCTGCTCCTGCCGCCAGTAGCGACCGGGCAACCACCCCTTCGTGCGTTGATGCTGATGTGTGTAGTAGGAACCATTCACCGGCCTGTTCGGCCTGAACACGTCCCAGTGCGCGCGACACAGCGACCTTCTGAGAATAGTCAAGTTCGACCTGTTCTAGCTCTTCTATGAACCCGGAAAAATCTACTGCGCCGCCTTCAACAAGCCTTGCGGCAGCAGATAGTGAATGAGCGTTGGCATGTCGGAATCGACCAGTGTCCGTGACAATCCCCGCCAGCAGGAGGCGGCGCGTAGTTTCGTCTACAGACTCGGGATGATGCCTCTCTAGGTATGCGAACACAATTTCTGCTGCTGATGAGGTATCCCAGTTGAGATGTAATTCAGCAATTTCCCAATCAGAACCTCCTTTGTGATGATCGATGACACACACTGGGACGCCCCGAGGGAGATTCAATCCTAGTTGACTGGGTGAGGCTGCATCCACAACAATCACACCGCCCAACATACGTGGCCATAGAGGCCGAGAAGGGTCCATGCGCGTGAATTCCGCTTGCGTACTGCTGGTAACTGCGGAGGCTATTGTCGAGATGTGGATTCCACAAGCACGTGCCTGCGACCCGAGGGCATGAGCTAGGGCACATGCTGAGCCCACAGTGTCCATGTCACCGTTGCGATGTGTGACTACAGCCAGTGCGCCCGTATCGCTCGACCGCTCTATCCATTTGTGCAGTCGATCGAGCTCGTCATCATTCCCAGTCACGCCGCTCCCTCGAACTGCTCGACTACCTGTCCGTAGCGTTCTCTCAGTTGCTGTTCACGCTCTTCGAGTCGTTGCTGATGCTCCTGCAACTTCTCTATGCTAGTGCGCAGTTCGCTAATCAACTCATCACGGTCCTCGACCTCTAGGAGAAGCGGACCCATCTGACGATAGACAGGTCGCTCATCGGATTGTTTCTCTAGCGCCTCCAAACTGCCCTCCAACTCGCGTACTTGTCCGCTGACCGTCGCCACTTGTTGGGCGGCTACCTGCAATTCCTGTGCCAGCGTCTGTAGTTCAGTTCTGATGTCTGTGGGTTCGGTCATGTGTCACACTCCCTTGGTGGATGGGCCTTGCGAGGCGTCCACGGAAATCAGCGCTTCGGATGCGGCCTGTAGAGATCGGAGGGTGGAATTCAACCGGGCGCGTAGGTCTGAGAGGCTCTCTCCATGTACGGTAACCGTCAGTGAAACACCATCGATTGACGCATCAGCATCCTCTGCCTGTATGCACGCGAACAACCCTTGCGCTTGGTCAGCATCGGCAAGCCGAAGCGTTGCAGTGCAAGATTCACTCTTCTTCGTTGGCGGCGTCATCGTCTCCCTCAGTGGCGACTTCTGCCAGCGGTGAGTCGGATCCCTCAGTCGCCTCTGCCCGCTGGCGCTCGAAATCTACGGCCGCTTGCTGAGCGATGACGGCCATGTCGGTTGCTGTGGCACCCTCAATCGAGCGACGAATGATTCTCTGATTGGCGACGGTGGCGCGTGTGAATGGCTCCCAAACTCCACCTGCGAACGTGTGATCACACTTCTTGCATGTCCAGACTCCGGCAGCCACTCGTTTGACCTTCTGATATTGGCACACTGGGCATGTGTATGATTGCTTCAAACGCTTCAGTACAGACGTGGCACGTCGACGGACACTCACACCATATCGGGGTCCGAATCGAGCCCCTAATCCCACCTTCTGCGTCCTACGTGACATAGTAATCCTACTCCAGGCTGAATACCAATTCCCTCAGTTCTGCACAACGGACCTGAGCCGCCTGCATGATTTCGTCGAATTCATCGGTGGTAAATGCTCCTCT
>CAXEUS010000225.1:0-2145 GCA_963999385.1 uncultured Candidatus Poseidoniales archaeon
CAGTCATCCACCTGCCTGAACTGGTCGCTTGGGCGCTTGGGCACGACAAGTCGCGGCTCGCGCAGCTGCGTACTCGCGTGCTCGTCATGGGTGATTGATTGTTGAGTGCATGGGCACCCATCCACTCATTCATCTCCTTCCTCAGCGGCGGTCAATCGCTGACGAGCGGTCTTGGTAAGTGTTCCCAGAAGCGCCTGTTCTCGGCGGGCGGCGATTGCTAGGAAGCGTGCTGTCTCCTCACCATCAGTTGTCGTAATCACCGGAAGACCCAGGTCGACGGTGAGCGTTGCGAGCGCTCCCATCAGGGAGTTCATGTGTACCGATCTCTGCATGAACAGATCTCTTCCCTCGATTAGAAGAAGCGATCTTGGCGCGGCAGCTACCAACCGGTGCGCCTGTTCGAGCAGCCGTCCGTCGAGCAGCGAGTTCACGAAATCTCGTACACGCTTGCGCTCGATGAGCACGCGGTCGCCAATCTGGAAATCTCCGACAGCCAGAGTCTGCACGTCGACATCTATTCCCTGCAGACGTAGCGAAGCGGCTATGGTCGTGTTCAACTCACGGTGGTCGACCACTATGCGGTAGGGTATGTCGGTAGCGTGTTCCAGCGGGTCAGGGGCATCGGTGGCGAGCGCCTGCACGATGTCCTCTGCGGCGCGCAGCGCCAGGCCTTCGAGATTAGCCGCAATCAGTTCCTCCGCATCCTCCCCCTCTAGGTCTCCAAGCATTCTCTCTGGTGCTGCATCTGAGGGGTAGAAATCGAGTCCACGTTGACCACGTGGTCTCAGTCGCTGAGGGTCCACTTGGTCCTGCAAGGGTTCGGAAACATCGTCCGCTTCAGCGTCTTGTTCTCCTTCTATGCGTTCGATGCGCTCTCGCTGGGTCCCAAGTTCGGGAGCCAGTCGCTCCCGCTCATCCTCGACGAACTTCCACGGGGCCGCCTCTCCATCATCTCCCTTGATGGTGAACGCATGCAGCAGTTCGCCAGCTTGCGCCTCGGTTGGAGAGCCACGTTGACGACGGACGCGGTCGAGCACCTGATGCATCCTACGCTCGCGAGCCAGAGCACCGGCCCGCGCTCCTTCATCGCGGGTTCCAGTAGCGATGAGCACGTACACCTGTCCCGAGCGATGCCTACCTGTCCGCCCTCGTCTCTGGATGGTGCGAATCTCGCTGCCGACCGGCTCGTAGAAGATGACTCGGTCGGCTCTTGGCACATCTAGCCCCTCTTCACCAACAGATGTGGCAACGAGCACGTTGCATTCTCCATCCCTGAATCGCTGTAGTCCCTCAATCTGCTTCCGTTGGGTCATTCCACGGCTTCCTGAGCGACTCGTCTGTCCAACGAATCGCTCGGCGACGACCCCCTCGCATCGATTCAATCGATTGACGATCTCATCGACTGTGTCTCGGAAGTGTGCGAACACGATGACTCGGCTGTCCGGTCCCTGCTCGAGTTGCCCCAGCACCAGTTCCTGCGTGTGGTCGACCTTCCGGTGCAGTTCGGGTGTTTCCCCAAGAGTCTGCCTGAGGTTGCGGATTCGCGCATCTTCGAGGAACGCCTCAGCGCTCTTCTGCTCAGTTCCAGTCGAGCGCTCCATCCTGTCGAGAGATTCGCGTGAGGCGGCCACCCCTTGGCAGAGAAGGAATCCAATCAGGTTGAGTAGCCGTTGCGCCGTCGCATTCAGGCGAGCGGCGTTGTATGCAAGCCCCTCGCGGCGATTGATAGCGCTCTGGATGCGTCCACGTGCGTCGACCAGCGCGCCCATGGTCACCCTTCCTGAATGGACGTAGTAGCCGAGCCGACGCAATTGGTCGACGAGCGTGTCGAGCCATCTCTGCAACGGGGCAGCGAGCAGGCGCAGTTCATCTGGCACCTCTACCGGTACCTCCTGCACCCGTAGCCCAGCAGCGTACGGCTCAAGCAGAGAATCCTCAGCCCTCCGTGCATGGATGCGCGACAGTCCGAGCCGTTGGCAGACTTCAGTCACCTGTTCATCCGTTGAGCCCGGACTCGCCGTCGCTCCCAGAATGAGTGAATTCGTGGCCTGCTGTCGGTAGAGTTCACCCACCTCTGCCGAGGCATCCTTGCCGATGGCGTGATGCGCTTCATCGGCGACCAGCAGGCAGACATCATCCAAGCCG
>CAXEUS010000226.1:0-24776 GCA_963999385.1 uncultured Candidatus Poseidoniales archaeon
AACTACGGAACCAGATGCGTACCGGGATCCGCCGTCTGCACGATGAATTGGGGACGACTACCGTCTACGTCACACACGACCAGATTGAGGCGATGACTCTGGCTGACCGTATCGCAATCATGAACGACGGAGTATTGCAGCAGCACGCTCCGCCGTTGACAGCGTACAACCAGCCGGCGAACGACTTCGTCAAGGGATTTTTGTGCAAGCATATCGACGAAATCGTTGATACTGCCGCGAAACTGTTCGAGGAGAGGTGAGGCCTTGGGACGATGGAAGCCACTACTGTTCACCGCGCTGCTGCTGTTTTCCCTGCTACCTGCGATGGCTGTCCATGCTGGTGAGGGCAGGGCGACGACCCACGCGGTGGACATCGAGGACTTCGCCTATGATTCTCAGGATGTCACGGTGTTCATCGGGGACAGCGTTGTCTGGACCAATCTGGACGAACAATACCACACGGTCACCAGTACCAGCGGCCCAGAATCGTTCAATTCGGGCGTAATGCCTCCAACGAGGATGTTCACCTTCACATTCACCACCCCCGGCGCATACGAATACGAATGCTCATTGCATGACCAGATGACTGGAACCGTGACCGTGGAGCATCCTCCAGCGGTGCGCATCAGGGAGTCACAGACCACCTTCACGTGGCAACGAGATTCTGTGAACGAGGCACATCCGTCGAACGTGAGCCTGATTGGTGAATGGGATTGGGGTACCCACACCGATTTGACATTCGATGCTGCTACCGAGATATGGTCAACCAGTATCAATCTGCAACCGGGAATGTACTGCTACAAGTTAGTCATCGAAGAGAACGACTATCGCTTCGATGAGAACAACCCATATCGTGGCTTCTGTGGAGCGTTTGAGAACTCCATAGCCCGCGTCGATGAGACGAGCAACCCGGAACTGACCCTCGCCTCTTCGTCCTACGACGACGGATTCACTGGGCGGATTCTGTACTGGGCTGGAAACAGCGGTTCGGCTCCGGATACGTTCACCACCACTCTGACGCACGACTTCGTCGAATCATCTGTCGATGGAATCTGGAATCCCGACGACTGGTCGATGACCTTCTTCCTCGACTCCCTCACACCTGGGAAATACACTCTGCGCACCACCGCCACCGATGAGGATGGGGGGGTGTCAGAAGAGTTACTGGTGCCATTCTGGATTGGTGAGCAGGCCGATTTCATCTGGGATGATGCGCTCATCTACATGCTGATGACCGATCGCTTCGTCAATGGGGACACCTCCAACGACCCATCCAGCACCAACGCTGCCCAAGGTGCTGACTGGCAGGGTGGAGACTTCGCCGGCGTCACGCAGATGATTCAGTCGGGATACTTCGACGACTTGGGCGTGAACGCGCTCTGGCTCACACCGTTCAACTCCGCCGCCAACGGAACCGAACTCGCCGGCGATGGACAGCATCGTGTGTCGGGATTCCACGGTTACTGGCCGGTAGAGCCGCGGGCGGTGGATTCGCGGCTGGGCACGGATGCAGAGTTGGAGGAGCTGGTGTCAGCGGCACACTCCCACGGTATTCGGGTGATGATGGACTATGTGGTCAACCACGTCCACGAGGATCACCCTTACTCCAGCGCCAATCCCGACTGGTTCACTCAGGGCTGCCTGTGCGGCAGTGAGGATTGCGACTGGACCGAGAATCGACTCGACTGCCAGTTCCGCAGTTACATGCCAGACCTCGATTGGAAGAGTCGTGACGCATCGGAGCAGATGATTGCTGATGGCCTCTGGTGGCTGGAACGGTTCGACCTAGATGGTGCTCGCCTCGACGCGGTCAAGCACGTTGACGACCTCGCCGTCTACAACTTCGCCACACAAGTGGAGGAGCGCTTCGAGACCGGCGGCGTCGACTACTATCTGAAGGGCGAGACGGCGATGGGCTGGGCTGGGCATGACCTCGCCGCCAATCAGGGTGAGTATGACATGATCAACCGCTACATGGGGGGTCACGGTCTTGACGGACAGGCAGACTTCGTCCTATATCACGCAGTTGTGGACAACGTGTTCACCTCCGGAGTGATGGATTACCAGCATCTCGACTACTGGACATCCCGCAGTCAGGACCAGTATGTCGACGGAGCGACGATGGTGCCGTTCATCGGCAGCCACGACTCCTCACGCTTCTCTTCCAGAGCTGACCCCGGAACGGCCGATGAGGGGAACAAGTGGGTCGAGGACGGGCTTCCGGGCCCTCCTGGAACGAATGACCCCTACACTGCGGCGTTGCAGGCGTTCGCTTGGCTGCTCTCCACTCCCGGAGCTCCAATGGTCTACATGGGCGACGAATACGGAGAGTATGGCGGAGCCGACCCGGACAATCGTCACATGTTGAGAGATTCCAGCGCTTGGAACGAGCGGGAGGCTGCTCTGCACGAGAACATCTCACTGCTGGGTTCAATCCGAGCGCAACAGGAGCCGTTGCGCCGCGGCACATACACTTCACTGCACAACTCGAGCGACACGCTAGCCTACGCCATGCAGACCTCCGACGATGCCACCGTGGTCATTCTGAACCGTGGCCAAGCAACACAGGTCGGCTTCGATGTCTCAGGGTTATCCGGAGATTGGAGCAGCCCCGAAAATGACCTTGTGGGGAACAGGAGCATGTCCGTGGACGCGAGCGGAGTCGCCACAGTTAGCATGGAATCCAACAGCGTCGCCATCTTCTCATCGGTGAGCGATGACCAGACCGAACCGCCGATACCTGAGGAGCCGCACTTGGTCGACATCCTGGTCATCTATCCACAGCCGGCGGCCGACCAGCTGGAGTGGCCTACCTCACAAGGTATGATGTTCGGTGAGACCACCATGGATGGATTCCTTGACGCACACTTCGAAGTGGTGTCAGGTATCTTTGCGAACAGTGGGGTTCCGGCGGTATTCAATGTATCAGGACACCAGCAGATCAACTTCTCTCACCTAGACGATGACTGGAAAGACAAATTGTCGTCAGTTATCATGAACAGCGGCATGGGTCTCAGTTGGCACGAGCCATATCTAGAGGAGATTGAGGCACTGCGCTCCGATGCCGAGGCGGACATCGTCATCTACTGGCGCCAGAGCGGCGACGGCGGTCCCGGGGCGAACGGAGCGGGAGCGATTCCCGCCACTGAGGGTGAGGCTTACATCCAACTGAACTTCGCTGGAATGAATCCGCGTATCGTCTCCCATGAGATTGGACACCTGTTTGGTGGCAGACACGAGGTCGGAATGCAGGGCGCATCATACATCTCGCTAGACGGAGAAGATGCGCAGTTGCGCGAGTATCGGACTATCATGACCAGTCGCGACTCGCTTGGACTTGGAAATGCGATGTACGTCCGTCATTTCTCAGACAAGGATGTCACCGTCCACGGAAATATTCCGTGCAGCACAAGTTCTGGAAGTGAACAGACATGTACTTTCATCGATGAGACACCATTGGGCAACTCGACTTCAGACAATCTGCCCATCATGATTCAGATGTCGCCGATTATCTCTGGATTCCGTCCAAACGGTTCTGGGCCAGAACCGGTCTGGGGGTGCACTGATGATACTGCGGAGAACCACGACCCGGGAGCCACTCATGACGACGGCTCGTGCACATATCCTCCTCCAGTACCGGGATGCACCGATTCTGAAGCGGAGAATTTCGACCCCGATGCCACCGAAGATGATGGTTCGTGCACGTTCCCTCCAGACCCTCCGGACCCTGGTCCTGGGAACGTTACCGGAAACCAGACGGGTAACCAAACCGATAACCAAACGGGCAACCAAACCGATAACCAAACGGGCAATCAAACCGATAACCAGACGGGCAACCATACCAGCAAGCCGGATCCCTCGGAACAGGATAACGGAACCACTGATGACCCGACAGACGATTCTGGGGATGCCCAAGGTTCAGGGGGCATCGATGCGTCAGACATTCGCTGGGTGCTGGTGGCTGCAGTACTGGTAGCGGCACTGTCTTTGTTCCTGATGACGCTCAATCGGCGTGACTGAAGTCTTCGTAGAATCGGCGGTAGTCACTGAGCATCCTAGCTCCGGAGAACCGTGCGCTGGTGACAATAGCCGCGCGCATCAGGTGAGCCCAACGTTGCGGACCTCCCTCCCATGCAGGCAGGACATCATGCTCGAGAATTTCGTAGAGCGAGTTGGCATCCCGGTCATCATCCCGCTCGTCCTCTCCTTCACCAATTGCCCATCCATTGACACCATGTTCGCACGCCTCGGGCCACCATCCATCGAGGACAGAACAGTTCGGGACACCGTTCATCGCCGCCTTCATGCCACTGGTACCTGAGGCCTCCATGGGACGTACAGGGTTGTTCAGCCAGATGTCGACTCCGCTGGTCATCGCTAGGCCGGTCGCCATCGAATAATCCTCTAGAAAGGCAACTGGAATGTCATCTTGTAACTGCTCTGCTCCGGCAAAGATGTCGCGGATCAGTTGTTTACCCCCCTCGTCGCGAGGGTGGGCCTTGCCGGCGAACACGAACTGGATACGACCCGCTCCCAGCGCCCGCAGACGCTCTAGGTCGCTGAACACCAGATTAGCACGCTTGTAGGTGGCAAAGCGACGGGCGAAGCCGATGGTGAGCCTGCTTTCGCCGAACTCCACCCCGGTGCTGGCATGCACCAGATCGCGCAGGACCGCCCGCGCCTGTGAGCGAGCAGGGAGCAGCGCCTCGTCGGGTATCTTGCCTGCGTGTGCCAGAACAGTGGGGTCCGACCGCCAGTTGGAGAGGTGTTCGTCGTATACTCCCGCGAGTGACGGTGAGGTCCACGACAGGTGGTGAATCCCGTTGGTGATAGGTTCGATATGCACTCCTTTGAACATCTCAGAGGCAACCCACGCGTTGAGGTTGGATACAGCATTGACCTGTCCAGCCAAAGCTATTCCTAGATGACTCATCGAGCAGGTTTCATCGTCTCCCGTCAATTCTTGCGCATCATCAGGGAGCAGACCACCGAGTACCGAAGCTACATCTGACCAAGCGAAGCGGTCGTGACCGGCAGGGACTGGTGTATGGGTGGTGAACAGGCAACTTTGAGCCAGTTCGTCGCGTGACCAGCCCTGTGACAGCATCTCCAGAGCTGCGAATGTGCAGTGCCCTTCGTTGAGGTGAATCCCTCGTATCGGAGAGTGCCCGAGCAGTTCGAGCGCGCGGATCCCTCCCACTCCGAGCAGAAACTCCTGCCGCAGCCGATTAGCATCATCTCCACCGTAGAGTCGATTCCCGAGCGCGGCGTGTTCAGGGACGTTGTCAGGGTGTCGGGTGTCCAGGAAGTAGACCGGGACGACGTGTCCACCGACTCCAACGACCTCTGCGAGCCAGATGCGTGAATGCAGTGTTTCTTCGTCTAGAGGCAGTGCCAATTCGACTCCGGTATCAGATAGATGCTCGGCTGGATCTATCTCTGGATAGGTCTCTGATTGATTCCCTGAGTAATCAAGATGTTGCCTCCCGTATCCTTGTCTATAGAGGAGGGTGACGGCCACTAGGTCGATTTCAGCATCTGCGGCTGACTTGACGTGGTCACCAGCAAGAACTCCCAAGCCACCGGAGTAGGTGTGCAGGTCGGACCACAGTCCAATTTCGGCGCTCAGGTACGCCACGGCCATACGCCCCACTCCAAGCCTGAGGCCATATCATACTGCCCATGTGCTACCATCAGCGTCCGCTGAGCTTGACGGCTTCGCCGAACCACTTCATTCGGTCATCGTTGAGTTCATCCCAGTCGAATCTCCATTCCCAGTTTCCCTCTTGGGTGCCAGGGGTGTTCATGCGAGCCTTCGATTCGAGCCCCATCAGGTCTTGGAGTGGGATAATCGCTAGTTCGGCTGGTGATTGGAGTGCTGTGGTAATCATATCCTTGACAGGTTTCTTGCCCCATCCAACCGTCGTGTCATTGTCGTGGGTCCCTGTGTAGACAACCATGTCCTCGGTGTGATTCTCCGGATTGTGCGGATTATCCGAGTCATCATTGGCGAATTGCAGAACTGCCATTCCCGGAATTCCGTGCTTCTTGCGCAACTCGGCCACTGAATCCGGAATGATTCCCAGATCCTCTGCCACCAGCCCTCCGTCTGGAGAAGCAGCCAGAATCGCTTCAAGCAACTCATCACCCGGCCCCTCTACCCATTTCCCATGCTCCGCGGTAGGGTGGTGTGCAGGAATCTCCCAAGCGGAATCGATGGCGCGGAAGTGATCTATCCTGACCATATCGAACAATTCGAACATCCTTTTCATGCGCGCCTTCCACCATCTGAAACCCTCTGCACGGTGGGCTTCCCAATCGTAGAGAACCGTGCCCCAGCGCTGCCCTTCTTCTGAGAAATAGTCAGGAGGAACACCCGCGACCACCGCGGGAGCACCGCTCTCTTCAAGCAGAAACAGATGTTGATTGGCCCAGACATCCGCTGAGTCATGGGCGAGGAAGAATGGCAGGTCACCGAACAACTCGACTCGACAATCATTTGCCTGCCTTCGTAGGTCACCCCAATCGGTTTCGACGATGAATTGGTTCCTCATCCAGGCGCTCATATCATGTTCTAAGTCCTGTTTGATCTCTTTGAGGGCGACAGGGTCCCGTTCGCATATCTTAGAGGGCCATTCTGTCCACGGTTTCCCTCCGAATCCCTCCTTGAGAGCTTCGTAGAGCGCCCAATCCTCAAGCCAATGGCGGTTCCTCTTGACCCATTTATCCAACTGTTCGTAGTCCAGGCTGTATCTGATGTCCGGATTGGCCAAGTCCAAGTTGATGGCGAAAGTGGAGTTGGAGGCGTATGGAGAGAGATGTTCGTCGGGGGCTGTGATTGGCAACATCTGCCAAACCCGACAACCCCGCGCCCTGATCATCATGCAGAACTTCGCAGCGTCTTCACCCAATGTTCCCCTCGGCAGCGAGGTCAGGTGGCACAGGATTCCCGCTCGTCGCATGCACGGCCTACGGCCGTGACTTGCATAATGCTTTGATGCACGAAGGATTCCCGGATACGATGCAGTGCCGGGCGCTCTTCGTCGTCTCGCTCTTCCTTCTTACTCCGCTGTTCGGACTTGCCGGAGCTATGACACCGGAAGACGTCACCATCGACGGCAGCGTCGCCGAGTGGGATTCAGACACTCTGATGGCCACCGATGCCAACTCGGTCAACTTCAGGATCACATGGAATGACACCCATCTGGCATTAGCTTGGGAGGGCACCGACTGGGCCTCAGCAAGTGAAGGCGCCGATCTGTTCGTCTACCTCAACACGAGCGAGGGTGGATCTCCGCTCTCCAAGCAATGGGGTGTGTCGCATGTCCTGCCGTTCGCAGCGGACCACGCTTTCGTGCTCGAGGACTCGTCCTACTCCTCGTTGCAGAGCCACAACGGTTCTGGCTGGGATGATGGTGAGCAGAGTGGGATCAGCGTCTTCGTCGGCTGGGCGGACAACAAGGTGACCGAGATATCCATCCCCTGGTCGAACCTCGGTTCCCCAACATCTCTCGAAGTCCTCGCATGGGCACAATGGCAGGATGAGGGGCATGTCTGGACATCCTTCCCGCTCGAGAACCCTGCGAGTTCCAACGGCGCTGAAACCTTCACCCACGCGTGGCACATCGCCGACCGCACTCAACCCACAGACCCGAGTTCCCTCCCCACTGAAGAGGCAAGCGGAGAGGTGGAGAAGTTGGACGATGCACTGAATCTGGCCATCGTCTTCCATCAACATCAGCCGTATTACAAGAACAAATTGACCGGCATGTACGAGATGCCTTGGGTGCGTGTTCATGCCATGGCGGAATACGTAGATTCGCCGGGCATCCTCGCCAGCACCAACACCAAGGTGACCTACAATCTGGTACCATCTCTAATCGAGCAGTTGGTCGATTACAACCGAAATGAGACGCTGGATGTGCACACCGACATCGCCAAGCGACCTTGGGGGGTGGATGGCTATCCCAACGCCACCGCGCTCGAATTGCACACCATGCAATTCCAGTCGTTCTGGAACTCTGGATGGATCTACAACGTCACCGTTGACGACCCCAAACTGTCGTGGCTCTATCCCAGTAGCAATCGCTACTCCGAGATATACGATATGACGCGCCACAACCTGAAGCCGGCGACCATCATGGATGACGACCTGCTCGCCGCGCAGGACTTCCTCGATCTGCAGGTGCTGTGGTACCTCTATCAGTTCAGCCCAGACTATGTTCTTGGGAACTACAATGTGAGCCATCGCGATGACGGGCTGGTGGCGCTGTTCGAACAGTCTGGTGGCTACACGCATGACGACCTAGTGTACGTTCTGGACGCCCAGCACAGCCAGATGGGCAACGTGTTGCCGATGTACAGCGAACTCGCCGCTTCGGGGCAGGTGGAATTGACCACGACTCCGTATTACCATCCGATTATGCCGCTGCTGATGATGAACGGTTGGCGGTTCGAGGACGGAATCAGCGTCAACAAGGATGCGTGGCCCGAGGACGTGCAAAGCCAGCTCGTGACGGGCATGGACCTGTTCGAGGACGAACTTGGTTTCCGACCGACGGGGATGTGGCCGAGCGAGCAGTCAGTTAGTCCGAACATGGTGCAGCCGGTATCGGATGTCAATATCCAGTGGATGATTACCGACGAGGTCAATCTCGCGGGTTCAACAGATACCGATGGAAACCAAATCGATACAGATGTGGCGAGTAATCTCGCCATTCCGTGGACGGTGACCGGTGCTGATGGAGGGGAAGTGGCTACCATCTTCCGTGATCGTGTCATCTCCGACCGCATCGCCTTCCAGTACGGATCTATGTCCCCCGAAGCGGCAGCATCCGACTTCACCTCCTATGTGGACAACATACGCCAGCAACTTCTGGACGAGGGAAAAGACCCGAGCGAACACCTACTCACGGTGGCGCTCGACGGTGAGAACTGGATGTTCATGTCCGATTTCCAGCATCACGACAACGGCCGTCCGTTCATGGACGAGTGGTTCAGTCGCTTGGACAGCCATCCCAGCATCGTCACGACCACTCCTTCGGAGTATCTGGCACAGAATCACACACTGCCGCGCATCCAGACGATTGCAACCGGTTCGTGGATTGACGGAACCCTGTCCACCTGGGCCGGTGAGGCTGAAGAGAGTCTCGCGTGGCAGCGCTTGATCGAGGCCCGCTCGGAGTTGATTGACTTCGAGGAGCAGAACCCTGCCGACCCCGGTCTGGGTGCTGCCTGGGAAAGCCTGTACATCGCCGAGGGGAGCGACTGGTACTGGTGGTACGGACTCGATCAGGACAGCGGCTACGACGAACTGTGGGACATGCTCTACAAGGTCCACCTGTCGAACGTCTATCGAGCAATCAATCTCGAACTTCCACCATACTTGCAGGACCTGTGGACAAATCCCGCGGTTCCCGAGACACCGTATGATGGCATCATCGAGCCGATGATCGATGGAATCGCGCTGCCTGGTGAATGGGATGGGGCAGCGCGTTATGATGCAGCGAGCGTCGATGGAGGAGAACTGGACATCGAATCGTTCCATCTTGGATACGACGCGTCGAACGTCTACGTGCGCGTGGACATGGCGTTGTCCGGCTCGGAATGGCAATCATCGGACATGATTAGGTCGCCGGACCTGTCGATTTACTTCATGCAGCCCAACGCAATCAACTTCAACGAGGTACAGACCAATTTCCGTACCTACTACGGAAACGAGGTACTCGGATTCCCGGCCAAGAAGATGGTCTCCTTCGATTTCAACCAGATGCGCGATGGTGGCGAGGCGAAGTACAACCTGTTCGATGCTCGAGGCAAGAACGGTGACAACGAACAATGGGTGTTTCACAGTTCATCGATAATCGGTGGGTGCGCCGCGGACGAGGTCTACGAATTCCGAATCCCGTGGTCTGAACTCGGTCTCGCTCCGCGCTACTCCACTCGCGTTAAGGTGGTGACCGCACTCACTGACTCACTTTCCTATGGTGATGGGGAAGACATGGAGATGGCACCACCGGCGCCGGCAGAGATGGTTATGCCCGACTTTGAGGACTGGGTGACGCTGCTCGATATCGACGATGCCATGGGAGACGAGAACGGTGGGGGTGCCTACACCTACCCACTGGCGGGTGATTTCGCTCCCGGGGTGGGTCTGTGGGACATCACCCACCTGAAGGTGAGCCAGAGCGCGTGGAACGCCCGCTTTGAGGTGACGATGGCTGAGATGACCGACTACTGGAGTCTGGCGAATGGATTCAGCCATCAGATTGTCCAAATCTATGTTGACCAAGGTGACTACATGTGGGGTGAGACCGACATGCTGGAGGGCGCTAACGCGGTCATAGACACTGATTGGGCGTGGGAGGTGGCGATTTCCGTAACAGGAGACCCTGGGACGGTAAAATCAGTCGATTCATTGACCAGAGATACCAGCGCCAAAGGAATAGAGGTGTCAGGTGATATCGAATCCAAGACCATCACAATCACTGTGTCAAAGTTGGTCATCGGCTCGGATATCCCGAATTACCGCTTCGTCATCGTCGTCGGCTCGCAAGACGGATTCGGTCCAGGGAAGTGGCGTGATGTCGACGCCGAGGCCAAGACCTGGCGTCTCGGCGGTGGCGCCGCCCCTTCGGCTGCCACCGGGACTGATTTCGACCCGAACGTGCTTGACATAGTGCTGGAAGGAGATGGGCAGTCTGCGATGCTCTCAGCCTACGATGTAGAAGCCCAGCAACCAGCTGTGTTGACCGGAATCGAGATTCCCGAGATAGAGCAGCAGATCTACGGCGTCAGTGCGTCCAGCATCACCACATCCTCAGCAATCATCTCTTGGTCGACGACCAAATCTGCCGATGGAATCGTGACCTGTGACGACAACAATTTCACCACACCCATGATGCTCTACTCTCAGGCATTACAGGTCACGGGACTGGATGCAGGAACTGCCTATTCGTGCTCGATTACTGTCAGCGATGCACCATCTGCCTTCATCTCATTCAACACCTCGAACGAGACCGACACCACACCGCCGGATTTGCTAAATCTCGGCGTCGAGGTCATCGAGGGCGGCTCTCTGCGGGTCACATGGTACACGAGCGAGGAAGCAACAGAATCCATCGAGGTGGACGGCCAAACCTTCGTTGGAGACGCCATAGCCCTGCGCAAGAATCACGAAATCACAATCATCCCGTATCCTGATCTCCCCGCGCTGCATACCTACACGCTGACTGTCACTGCCTCCGATGCCTCAGGCAACACGAACTCCTCCAGTGTGGACTTCTTCATCGAGGAGGCCGCCGCCGCCTCTCCACTACCCGACGAAGGTGTTGGCCCGGGCGTTCCAACAGAGGAATCCAGTGATACTACGAGCATCGGAGAACTATTCGCGGATCCTGTTGTTCAAATCGGATTACTGTTGGTGATTCTGCTTGTTGTTGGTGCTTTGATGAGAACTCGCCGCCACGACTGGGACTAGGCGAACGGAATCGATGCCGTTTCGTGTGTGTGCAGGTTGACTACTGTCAGTATGCACGGCTTGGGCTGGAATCCGAGCATGCGTTGGTAGGAGGTCTGGTCCTGCCAGGTGCTGCTGTGCACCAGCGTTACCCCCTTGTGTTCCCCACAATAGTGGCCATGCACGTGCCCAGTGACGAATATGTCAGGAACAGTGCCGATGACCATGTGGTCCTCAGGTTCGGGTGACAGGGGTGTTTTCCCTCTCCATGAAGGTGCGAGGTGACGTCTTTCAAGCATCTCCTGCATCGCCACCTCAGGTTGTGAGAATGTGACGTTGCGCATCCCTGACACGAAGTCCATGATGCTCACTCCGTGATACGATAACACACGTACCCCATGCAGGCTTAACTCGCATGGATTTCCAGCGAATGTTGTCGAATTGAAGTACTCCTGAATACGGGGGTCGAGAGCCGGTTGCGGCTCGGCGGGGCGCACAGCGTCGTGATTGCCGGGCATAATCATCGTCTCCAGCCAGTCCGGCAGTTGCTCGATTAGTCGCGCTACACCTTCGTACTGCTTGTAGAGGTCGACGATATTCAGTTCGCTCTGCTGCCCAGGATAGATGCCGACTCCATCGACCACGTCTCCTGAAAGGATGAGATACTTCACCGTCTTAGCCAGCGGATCTTCGTGGAACCATTTGGCTAACTTTTCCCATTGTGCGTGTAGGAACGTGTTCGAGCCTAGGTGCAGGTCTGACAGGAATGCAACCGATACAGCCTGATCGGCGGGAGCGGCTCTTTTGTCATGCTTGGGCAGTGGTGGCAGATGCACGTCATCGACTACGAGCACGTCGCGGCGGTCCCCTTGAATATGGCCAGTCACACCAACTACGTCGTCATTCATCATGCCTGCTACCAGCAGTTGATTACGTCTGCTGGCGCTGCTGGTATCGGCTGTGCCCCCGGGTGGATAAAGGATGCATTCATACTCACCAGTTTCGTCTTCGAGCGAGAAGCGCAGGTTGGAACTTCCATGCCGTACATCGTTCACTAGACCAATGATGGTGGCGGTCGTGTTTCGATTACTGAAGCGCTTGCGCTCGCGTGCGAGTCTTTGGATGTCAATCGGTCTGTTGGGAAGCCGACCCCCTTGGATAATCATCCGCTTAATGCGCTGTAATCTGTCGTTGAAGTAGGAGAGCATGTCATCCATGGTGCAGGCTGTAGTGCTGTTTCCTGTGATGTCGAAGTGGATATCTAACTCCGTCCCAGTCTCTGTAGCTGCTAGCGGGAATCGAGCCAGATCGTAATGAGGCAGCCCATGGGGACGAGGCGCACTCTCCAATGTCGGTTCTAGTACGGGTGCGACGATTCGGCCTGTGGTGGACTTAGTGTCAACCGTTGATGCATCGAGTATAGGGGTGTCATCAACATCTTCCGTCTGTGGGACCACGAGCAATTTGTCGAGCATCTCATCATTGAGAATTCCATGCATCCCTTGCTGTTTTGCAGACGTGAGGAGCGTGTCTGGGTCGTCGAGTTCGAGAAGCCGTTGTTGCATACCTCTAGCAGGCATTAATCCCGCAGATGAGAGGCGCCTGAACAGCCCTCCCCACTCATCTTCGTCCATCGCCGCGCGGAGGCGGATTCGACCGCACTAAACCATTGCTACGCGAATGGCTTGTAATACATCATGAGAGAATTCTGCGTATGAGATACTGTACACTCAGGATATACGCCCTTCACTCGTCCCAGTCGACATCCATTCCGGCGGTGGGAGTTGAGTCCTCTTCCGTCGATTCCGGTTCGCCATCCCAATCTACGATGTTATCCAAGGTGTTGCCACCGGTGACTGATTTGAATGCAGAATCGAGCGTCTGAGTGTCATTCTCATCATCGTTCTGCGGTTCCTCCTCGGCGTCGTTTTCCTCTTCAGGTGTTCCTTCAGAGAAATGGTCATCCCAGATTTCCAGCGCGGTGCGCAGGGCGAAGTTAGCGAACGCCTCCTTGTTTCTGTAGCGATCACCGTGTCCAAATTCTGCCGTCCGCGCTTCGAGTTGATTCTGCAGTTGCACACCTACCCATACGAGCCCGATTTCCTTGCCCTCGGTATCTCCAGTGGGCCCGGCTATTCCGGTGATGGATATCGCCATGTCCGTACCGGCAAGTTCTGCAGCTCCTGAGGCCATCGCTTCGGCCACATCGCTGCTGACCGCGCCTGCGCTCCCCTCGTCGGGAACGAACAGGTCTTCGTCAACCCCCAATTCGTCCTTCTTCGCCTCGTTTGAGTATGTAATCCAGCCACGCTTGAACCAGTTGCTGGCTCCGGAGATGTCGGTCAGTATGGAAGTGAGCAACCCCCCAGTGCATGATTCAGCGGTTGCGAGCGTCATTCGCTCTCGCTTCAATCGTCGAGCCAACTTAGCGGCATGGATTGAAGCCTCTTCTGCCATGTATGCGACCCGTGGGAGCATGGTTCTTCAGCATTGGGGCGGTAATTTGGAGGTGGGCCCGGGCGGATTTGAACCGCCGATATTCGCCTTGTAAGGGCGACGTCATGACCGCTAGACCACGAGCCCGCGATACCGCTCAGCCCCCCTTCCGATTTGAACGGTCGCATCCCGCACCCTTTAGTGGGGTCAGCGCGATTAGCCCCGCATGCAGCAGATGCGTGACCTGCTAGAACGCCTGCTGGCGGCCGGTCTTCCTGTGACTCCGGACATACGCGAGGCGATGCTCGCTGTAGATATCCAGCATTTCACCGACCACGACCTGTTGCCTTTCCTGCACGACCGTCCTGTGGTGTTCCTCGAGACGTCCACAGGCGGCGTGAAGACCATCTCTGCCCCACACATGGTGGTGACGCTGCTGCACCATCTCGAACTGCAGCGTGGGCAGGAAGTTCTGCTTCTCGGGGCTAAAGGAGGCTACATAGCCGCTCTGATCAGCCATATCGTTGGCTCCGAGGGAAGAGTAACGATTGTCGATCCGTCTCGTGAAGTGGTTGAACACGTGCGTCAGCGATTGAAGGAGCACTGCGACGGCCGCTTCACCATCCGTAAGATGCGTTCACTGACGCATGCTCCCCCATACCTCCCTGAACCGCTCAACAGGGTACTGGTAACCGGTTCTTTAGTCGAGTTGCCAGAGTGGTTGGAGGGGAGGGTGTCAGACGGAGGATTCGTAATTGTGCCTCTTGGCCACCGCAACTCTCAACGTCTCGTGAAGCGGGAACTTCAGGGGAGTTGGCTTGACACCGACCTCGGAGGAGTCCTGTTCGGACCGGTTGACATCGCTGAGACCGAGCAAGAACCCACTGGGGCAACCCAACTTGCAGCCTTGCTCAACGAAGCGGCGGACATAGGGGGCGAAATCGGCCTGTTCGATGAAGAGACCCAAGAACTGCTGCGACATCTAGCAGAGCGGCTGCGCGAGCTTCCCGATGAACTTCCACCGGTGGTGTTGACCGGTGATGAGAATCTATGGGAGGATGAGGAGGGGATAACGTTCGACATCGATGACCTGGAATTCGACGAAGAACACCCATTGCTGAGATTGCTGGAAGAATCGGCAGACTGGCTGCTCCCTTTGTGGCCCGCTCTTGTAGAACTATTCGATGCCCGAATGCAGCACCCAGGCGCTCCGGATGAGGAAGGCGAGGAGCGCGATTTCGGCAGCCACGGTGACTTGGTCCCCTGAAAAAGACGCGAGCGGCGCAACCCGCGCGGCTTTTACGGGTCAGAAGAATCGACCGGATGACTTCACCATGCTTCACCAGCACGCCGCCCGCCTCACGCATCGAGATGCACGCCAACGTAGACGCGCTGTACGGAAGTTGTTCGAGTTGGATGACCCTGCTGCGCTGGTTCACTTCCAACCTCTGCTCGACTCCGATGATGGTTGGACTCAGGCGAAAGCCACCGATGCCTACAGGCGCTGGTTCGGCTCGCAACACGAGGAATTAGGCAAGCAACTCGTTGATGACTCCCGCCCCGAGATTCGACTGCTGGCTGCTGAGATTCTACCTCGTCTTGGTGAGGCGTCTCGTCCGCATCTCTCCTGCTTGACGGAATCCCCTGAATCAGATGTGAAATTGCAGGCGTACACAGGTATGGTGGCAATCTCCGGCGACGACCTGCTCATAGTACTCGAGCAAGCCGCTGTCGATGAGCATCACAGTGTGCGCAGATTAGCAGCCCTGCGAGCACACGCTCTCGACGAAGAAAAGGCCAAAGAACTGCTATCCAAGGCGCTCAAGGACGGCCATCATCGCGTCCGCGGCGCTGCCCTAGAGTCAATCGGATTACTGTCTGATGTGAATTCATTCAGGGATTCTTTGCTACCACTGCTCAACGACCGTAGACCGCTTTTGAGGGCGGAAGCAGCGAGAATACTGCTCCCACTCGATTGGGAGCGTGGAGACCATGCCCCTCTACTGGATATACTGCGAGATCCAGACGGTGAGATGGTTCGAGTTGTCACCAACATGCTGCGCGAGCGAGACTGGCTTGCTCATTCTGAGGTGGTAGAGGCGGTGAAGGGGAGTCAAGCGACTACCCTGCTCGCACGCCTGCTGCGTGGCGATTCTAGCGAATCTGCTACCTCTCTCAGGACGGAACTACTCAGCGACGACTCCTGCGAACGAATGCTGCGTCTGCGCCTGCTCGAGCAGCTCCATGGTAAACGCTGCACTGCGGGCGAGTTGGGCGCAGCCGAACAACTGACTGACAGCGACGATGAATTGCTCTCTCAGGCGGCAAACAGTCTGCTGGAAGATGTCGCCGCACGCAATTGATGCCCAATTGTTGAGATAATCAGGGCCCCCCTGGGTATTCCCATTTGAGTTTGAAAGAGGTTTGACGTCAATCAATGACCATGTCAGCAGAGATGGAGCAGGCCCTCGCCGTCACGGGACTCTTTCTACTGGTGTTCGCCTCCAGCGGGATGCTATTCCTGCTGCGGATGCTAATCAGCGTGAGTGGTGCCCGTGATACAGTGTTCACCGATGAGGATGAACACTTGGCGTGACTTCTGAACACCCGCCCAGTCAGTCATTCTCTAGGCGCAACTGCTCGAGAGTCACGGATATTGGTGGCAGATGGTCAGCGAGCGTGTGTCGACTAGTCTTGGGTGGGTAGACCTTGTCTGACAATCCCATGTCTAGGACATCCTGCTTGGAAATTGATCCTAGCTCCGATGCGGGCCAGACAGAGACCGCGATATCGCCATCATCCAGATACTCAACCACAACCGCGGGCAATCGGCGTAACCCCAGACGTCGACCTACCTCGTATCGGTGGTGCCCATCGAGCAGGACACCAGTCTTACCATCCACGATTACCGGTTTGGTGTAGCACCCCCACTGGAGCGTCACCTCCAACAGTTGGACCACTTTCTTCTCGATGACCTGCTCATGCGGTAGAAGCGAATCGATTGGCAGCAATTCGACTCGCATGGGCATCGCTGAGCGGTCCCCTGTCAAATGGGTTGCCGCAGCAGAGTGTGACCGGCGTGCAGGCGAAAGGGGAATGAGTGGTATGCGCGCACGGAGCGTGTGATGGCCGTAGACGAGCGGTTCGCTTCGCTTCCTGCCGGTGCCACCGCGGACCTTCCTGGTGAGCCGCTATCGTCGTCGTTCAACTCGTGGATGACTGAACTGCCCGACCGCCTGCTAGATGTGGTGGCGCGGCTTGCGGAAGCAGGTGCTGGTGTCTGGTTGGTGGGTGGTAGCGTACGCGACGCCTGTGCCGGCCTGACTGCCATCGATCACGACCTTGCTACAACGATGCGACCAGAGCAGATGCTGGCGCTGTTCCCACGAGCGCTGCCTACGGGAGTCCGCTTCGGGACGGTTTCGCTACGGCTTGAGGAGGGCAACGAGCAGTACGAGGCGACTACGCTGCGCACCGATCTCGAATATCGTGATGGTCGGCGCCCCGAAGAGGTTGATTTCGGGGATTCACTTGCACAGGACCTGCGCCGACGAGATTTCACAATCAACGCGATGGCGATTGACCTTGCTCGGCAGCATCTGCACGACCCGTTCGGTGGACAGAGTGACCTCGAAGCCGGCTGCCTACGTGCGGTAGGTAATGCTCGCGAGCGACTCTCCGAGGACGGCCTGCGCATCATGCGCGCTTACCGGTTCATGGACCGCGGCGATGCAGGTCTGTGGCAGCCTGATGAGGAATTGGCCAGTGCGCTCATCGAATGTCAGCAAATGCTGACACTCGTGAGCAGCGAGCGTATCTGGCATGAGTTACAGCTCATCCTATCAGGCGCAAACGCAGCTGCGATACTCGAAAGACTCGTTGCTGACGGTGTGCTGGGTCTGCTGCTCCCTGAATGGACCTGCGATGTCGATGTGCAGCACAGATGTGCAGCCGTCGGAGAGGATGCGGTGGCAACAAGGCTGGCACTGCTGGCGCGTGGTGCCGACCGTGAACACGTGGAGTCAGCACTGCGTGACCTCACCGCACCACGGAAACTGCTCGATACAGTGCAGGAACTCCTACGCCGACTCGGCACACTGCCCCAGTCCACCTCATATGGGCAACTCCGCCTCTATCGGGTCGCTCTAGGTTCTCGTTTGGAGCAACAACTACACTGCGAGGCATCACTGGATGCTGATGCTACCACCGCAGTACGCGAAGCGCTTTCTGCACTGCCTGTCAATCAGGCAGGCGACCTTCCCTTGATGGATGGCAACACGCTCTCCGAGAATACGGGATTGGAACCCGGTGAGCAACTCGGTCGACTGAAGTCCTGGCTGCACCGAATCCAGATTGAGCAGGACCTTGCTACCGTCTCTGAGGTTGAATCGGCTCTCAAAGACTTGGATTGGAAGAATGGGCATCCCGCAGACTGGCCGCGGGTCAGTTGGCCTTGACACCGCTTTACGGTTTCAGGTTGCGTGCAATCACGATGCGCTGCACTTCTTGGGTGCCCTCGTATATCTGCGTGATCTTGGCATCGCGGAAGAAGCGGGCTACTGGATACTCCTCTGTGTAGCCATATCCTCCCAGAACCTGTACCGCCCGTTCAGCAACCCACATCGCCGTGTCCCCGGCGTAGAGTTTGGCCATGCTCGCTTCGAGCGTGTGTCGCGGCGCACCTTCTCCGTAGTGCTTGCCCTTCGCCCATGCTGCTCTATAGACCAGCATACGGGAGGCATCAATGCGTGTTGCCATATCGGCCAGATAATTCCCGATTGCCTGGTGGTGAGAGAGCGGTTTTCCGAATGTTTCTCGTTCGTGGGCGTACTTCAGGGCCGCCTCGTAGGCACCTTGTGCTATTCCGAGAGCTTGGGCGGCGATTCCTATGCGACTGTTGTCGAGCGCATTCATGGCGATGGAGAACCCGCCTCCTACCTCGCCCAGAACATTGGCAGCGGGAACCTGGCAGTCCTCGAGCACCAATGAACAGGTGTCTGATGAGCGGATGCCCAACTTGTCCTCCTTCTTCCCGACAGAGAATCCATCGAATCCGCGCTCGATGATGAACGCGGTGGATCCTCCATGCTTTTTCACACCGTAGTCCGGATGGTCGACGACCTTGGCGAACAGCACGTAGATGTCGGCACTGTTTCCGTTGGTCACCCACATCTTCAGTCCGTTCAGGATGTAATGCTCTCCATCATCCGAAAGTTTCGCTTTGCAGGAGAGCGCCGCCGCATCCGTTCCAGCACCAGCTTCTGAAAGTGAGTATGCTCCCACATCAGTTCCTGATAAGCGGCTGAGATACTCCTGTTTCTGGATGTCGTTGCCATGCAGAGCGATCGTCTTGCTGCACAGTCCTACATGCACGGCGAAGAACACAGAGAATGATGGGTCAACACGTGCTAGTTCCTCGATGATAATAGCCTCACATATGTCATCTAATGGATTTCCTCCGTACTGCTCTGAGATGGTTATGCCTTGCAGTCCGAGTTCACAGAAGCGTTTCCATTCCTCGACGGGAGCCTGCTGCTGCTTGTCTCGTACCTCGATTGTGGGGGTCAATTCTGCCTCAGCCCAATCTCGTACCAAGTCGCGAATCATCTGCTGCTCCTCGCTCTGCTCGAAATCCACAGCCGACCCTCGTGAATGGCGAGCGCGGACCAATTGATGAAGGAATCCCAACCGCCCAGCGGGAGTTAATCGGTCATGCTGGACAAACGAATTATTCAAATAACGGACTTTGCACGGCTCGCCGAAAGGGGTGTGGAAATGGCGGATGATTACATCGAGTTCAAGATTATTGAAGGAAGAAAGTATTCGAAAGATCATCTCTGGTTTGAGTTGGTGGACGAGAAGAAACATACCTACAAAATCGGTATCAGCGATTTCCTTCAAGCAGATTTAGGGGACATCATTCGAGTCATCCTGCCACAACGACATGATGTGACTGAGTTCACATCGGAGGATTTCAACTCCGATGAAGACTCATCAGATGCTGGAAACGGTGCCAAGGATGCTGGCCCCACCGGGGATGAAATGGCTGAAGGAGATACCTTGGTCACACTCAGGAGCATTGAGGTGAGTATGGCCATCGAATCTCCATTCTCAGGTCATGTGGTTGAACTCAATGGAGAAGTAGAGGATGCTCCTGAACTCATCAACGACGACGCATACGGAGACGGATGGCTGATGATTGTGCGACCCGACGACTTCGATCCCGAGGAACTTCTAGAACACGATGAATATCTAGAGCATCTCCACGAGGTTTGAGTCTAGTTTACTGTGAACCAGAACGTTGTTCGGTTTAATTGACCCAGTGGTAGGAGCGAGCACCTTCGAGAACTCCTTCTGTTCCGACTTCTACCAGTGCAAACTCACCAGAAGGCTCGACGACGCTCTCATGCAGCGTCCCCTTGTGCAGTTCGGTGTAGGTCATCTCGTCAATGGCCATGCGTCCTGCAAGTCGCTCAAACAGGTTCCAACCGGCGACAACTTCTCGCCAGTCCTCGGACACTGTGCCCTCGAACACCTTCGCCTTGGCTCCCGAGCCGTATCCGCACAGCCCGAATGACTTGCCCTCGAGGGAGGTGTTATCCTCGTAATCGGATTCAAAAGTTGACATGAGTGCCAGGAATATCGACCCCGTGTACTGGTTTCCGATGAGACTTGAAGCACGTTGACCCTTCTCGATGCTCTCTGAATGGAATCTCTGATACGCTTTGGTTTTGGAGATGGATCGGCGGTAACCATTGGCAGCTTTCTCGTAGGCCAACTCACCTTCAGGTGTATCCTCAAAGTCCTCGCGTAACGGCTCCTCCCCAATCTCTGCGAGAATTTCGTCCCACACCGGTCCACCGCGCCTGTCGTGGCGGAACACGTCAGGGAACATTCTCTTGGCTTGGAATGCGTAGGGAAGATGCATGATGATACGCGCCCACTGTTCGGTGAGCGGGTCATCCACCCCGCGTTTCCAGCGGCCTTCGACTTCGGCCTGACGTTGGAAATCGCCGAACGCGGTCTTCACGGCCTCTTGGTAGCAATTGTTGGAGTACTGTCCGTCGAACACAGGCTCGTCGCGATGGATGTGCACCATTTCCTCTCCATGAGAGAAAATTCCCAGCCGACGCACCGTCGACTCGGGCAGATGCTTGACCATCCGCTCCGCCATCCCCTCCTTGATGTTCTGGCCGGTCTCCCTGGCCAGTTGCAGCACGTGTTGGATGACTGAGGTGATTGAAACCTCACGACGTGGCTTGAAGAAGTCGTGTACCGGGGTGGTTGAAACACCCCAGAGGTCTGGGATGGAAACCAGTCGAGGGTTGTTGCGAATCAGCAGCGCTCCACCACCAGCTCCTTGGGTGTACTCGCCGGTCGATTCAAGGTCGTACTTGGCATTGTCACTGAAGACGACAATTCCAATTCTGTCCGCCTCCTCACCACCTCTGGCCACCCAGTCGAGGGTGTTGTGCAGAGCGTCGACTGCGCCGATGCAGGCGAAGGTCATGTCAACGACATCGCAGTTGCGAAAGCAATCATCACCATACTTCGGAGAGTAGCGCTGGGTCAGCATGTCGAGAATGTAGGTAGCCGTCGGCTTTGAGCCATCGAGTGCGCTCTCGGTTCCCAGATACATCCTGCCTATTTTTCTCGGGTCGAGGCCGTTGCGATCAATCATGCGAGTCGCAGCGTTTGCACCCATCGTCGCGGTATCCTCGTGGGTGTCGGGAACGGACATGGCAGAGAGGCCAAGTCCCTTGTTCAGTTTCCCGTAGTCAGCGCCTCGCATCGCCGCGAAATCCTTCATGTCGAAGTAGATGCGCGGGAAGTGAATCGAGATGTCGTCTATGCCGACCTTCATGTGTCTCATCTTCCGGCTGCTCAGGGTTTGTTTTAGAATCCTATCCCGAACTGAAGTGTGTTCCACCCCAATTGAAGGTGCGTATCAGATGTGCGCTCCTTGGACATACAGTTCGCTGAGTAAGGAGTACACGACTCAATCCTCAGTAATCTCGGTTACCGCGGCCAGCAAGTCGGGCGCCGCAGCGAAGTGTTCGGAGAGCGGCGCGAGCAGTCCTGCTATCGCGTCAGCGACGGCGATTTTGTAGTCGAGCGGATGCACCTCACCGGATGCCAGCGCAGTCCTCAGAGCACCGATGTCATCCCAGACAGAGGGTTCCCCATACTTCGGATCTGGAGTGATGGTGAGGCTTCCGAGTTGCGGCATGAGAATCTGCTCAACGAGTTCATGTACGGGGGACTTGGGGTCTTCTGGATCCAGGTACGCTTTGCGGAGTTTACCCCGCAGTTCTTCGGGATTATCATGCAACAGCACCGCTCCCCCAGGGTCGGATTTCGACATCTTGTGATCGAATGATTCCATTCGCGCGCCACTCGCCTTGAGACTGGAGATTATCGGGGTGTGCACGCAGGTCGCCTTTGTCCAACCGTATCTGTCAGCGACATCCCGCATGTACATGTGCGCCTTACGCTGGTCCATGCCTCCAAGAGCAATGTCGATGTGCATCTTGAAGATGTCCGCAGCCTGCATTGCGGGGTAGAAGAATTTCGAGGTGTCGTCATCCGCTGCATCCTCGCCTCTTCCCATGATGCTGAACGTTCTGCGCACTCTGGCTAGACTCATGTTCTTCGAACAGCGGAGTACGGTCGCCCAGTAGTCCTCCGAATCCATCAGTTCACTGGCATACAGGAAGCGAAGTTCACCGGAGCCCTCGCCCTCTGCAGGATTGTTGAGCAGCACACGGAATATTTCCTCCATGTAACGAGCCGTGGTACGGATATTGTCCATGTCTCCTCTGAATTTGTCGTTCACCCATGCGTGCCAGTCGGCGAGGAAGATTAGCACGTTGACTCCGGAATCGAGCATCCTTCTGAGGGTCAGAGCTTGGACGAGCCATCCGATGTGCGCTTTTCCGCTAGGTTCGTAGCCCACATAGCAACGCAGAACCCCATCTCCAGCGTGCGATTCACCACTCGCCATCGCGGTGACTAGATGGTCGAGTCCAACTACTTCCTCGACACCGGACAGCGTCCAGGCGATTCGCCCTCTATCCGAGTCGTTGAGAGCCGAGAAATCGGTATCTGGTGCATGAACTGAGAGCAGGTCTGCGACCGCCTCTGTACTCAGGTCACCCGGTCCGGCCATCAGCGTCCCCTCTGCTCATCAGGGTTAGAGGTTGGGTCAGCCTTCAAGCAGTTTTGCGAGTTTCTTCGTCCTACCCTCGGCGCGGGTGAATTCCCCGGCTTCTAGCGCTTCCTCAATTTCGGTGATGTATCCCTCAGCTTCAGCTCTCGCCTCACTTGTCAATGTGGTCGAGATTCCCATGAATTGGCGCGCCTGATTCAATCCAGAGATGGCCTTGACCCGCTTCTTGGCGAACTCCTTCGCCTTGTCTCCACGCTTCTTTGCATCGTATCCAGTGGCAGCATCGAGGAAAGCGGACCAGCGTCGACGGGATTCCATCGCCTGCTCTCGCCCGTCCTCCTGTTCAAGGAAATCCGACAGTTCGTCGCCCTTCATCTGCTGTACATCGACTACCAAGGTTCCATCAGATCCGAATTCAGCAGATACGTGCGAAAGGATTCCGAATCGACCCTCAAATCCATCGTCGCCGCTGGACTTCACCCCATCGAAGTATTCCCGGCCTAACTTGATGAGACCGCCGTCCGCGTTGACCTGTTTCATCATTCCACGCTTGAGGTGAAAACGCTCCATGAACCCGGTCGGGCATCACGCGTGGTTCAAACTTTCTCTCGGCGATACTCGATGCAACACACTCTGTGCGAACCGCGAAGGGATAAGACGGTCGCCCTGCTCGACCATCTCATGCCGAACCGGCATCGCCCCCTGTTTCTCGCGGTGCTGCTGCTGCTCATGCTACCTGCTCCGGTGCTCGCGGAAGATTCAGTCGTCGAATTGACGCACGTTCGATTCGTTGAGTTGCGTGATATCGGTATCGAGGAATCAGAGCTGTCTCCTGATGGAGATGATGTCCTTATGGTGGGATTGGAGGGTTGGGCACACATCGTTCACGCTGAAGACCCGAATGGCGAGGTGGAACTGGCGAGCAACGACGAGGATGACCTGCATGACGTGAGTTGGCATCCGAGGGGTAACACCGCCCTGATTGTGGGCGATTCGGGCACTATGCTGCGCTACTCCCGCGAGGATCACTCGATTACCCATGTCTCAGGTTCGGCAGGTTCTCTGTGGGGCCAAGACTTGTCGGTCGTCGCCTGGGATGGCCCGGGCAACTGGGCATACCTCGGAGGCCCGGAAGGCCTACTGATGCGCTACCGAGAGACATCTGTCGGAGAAGGGGAATTCCACGTCCTCGAAGGTTCTCGTAACAGCGACATCACCGCAATCAACTGCCATACGGTGATGCACTCTCATTGTGCGGTGAGCACCCGTTCCGATGGTCTGGCACTCATCGATGTCAACCACACCGTACATTGGTTGCCAACCTCCGATGGTACTAACTGGGCAGATGTCATCTGCCCCTCGGCCGAACTCGACCGCTGCGTGGCGGTCGGCCGGGACCAGACGGTGGGGGTAATCCTGCTAGATGTGAACGACGCATCCAACAGCGAGTTCCACACCAAGCGAGTGGAGACTGCGGGCGAATTCACAGGGGTGCAGGTGCGAGACTCGAACTCGTTGCTCATCAGGATTGCACCATTGGGATTCGTAGACTGGATATTGGAAGCCGGCAATGACCACCTCGGTCAGGCGTATCCATGGATAGACAACGAGGACATCGAGGGTGTGGACGTGCTGTTACGCGGCGAGCGGATGATAGGTGGGTGGTCGGATTCCAGTGAGACCGGTTACGGAATAACCTCCTACGGGCGCATC
>CAXEUS010000227.1:0-1676 GCA_963999385.1 uncultured Candidatus Poseidoniales archaeon
CAGCAACTCGTCCCGCTGTTCTTCCGTGATGGTAGCCCCTGTCGGGTTGGATGGGGAGTTGTAGAGGATGGCCTTGGTGTTCTCATCAACCAATTCCTCCAGTTGACTGATCTGCGGCACGAACTCATGTTCAAACGTACACGCGTAGAAGCGCGGCTCTGCCCCTGTAATGGTGGCGTGCGGTCCATACAGCGGAAAGCAGGGATTGGGCAACAAGATGTTGTCGCCCTTGTTGAGCACAGAAAGACAGACGTTGAGGACGGCGTTGGTGCCGGACATCGTCATGCATACGTTCTCGATTCCGAGACTCGGTTCGAGATGGCTCCAGAGCGATGCGATGCGTTCGCGCAGCGCGGGCAGGCCTGCAGTGGTCGTGTACTTGTTGTGCCCATCGACCATCGCTTTATGGAAGGCTTCGATGGCAACTGCTGGGGGCTGGAAATCAGGTTCCCCTAGACCGAGATGGATTGCCTCCTTGCCAGCGAGGTCGAACATCTTGCGTACGCCGGTCGGCTCGATGGCGAGAGCGCGGTCGCTGAAGCCAGTCATGTCCGGCCGCTATCGGCTCCTCCCTATAACGAGTCGCTGGTCTGAGTTCAGGAGCCTGAATCAGATTCTTCATCAGCGATTGTCTCATCGCTGATGAGTTCCGCCTCCAATGCTTCGGGAGCAGCCTCATCCTGCTGCTGACCCAAGCCGAACGGAAGTGGTAGCATATCTGTGCGATGAAGTCGCCAAGCAACCGATGCCAATGCTAGAATAACCACCAGTGAGAGCAGTATCCAAGTGGCCATGCTGCCTCCTTCTCCATCGAGTGCTAGTCCAGTACCGTGCACGGTGGCAAACACAGGAAGTGAGGTGGATTCTCCGGATACCGCGCGCACCTCAAACGTGTGATTCGCGTGCTCGAGTTTGTCAACGTTGAGAACGACCGACCAGTTGAACGGCTGACCCGGGGTCAACTCCTCGATAGGCACGTCATAGGTCGCCTCGCTCCACTCACCATGATGCCGGAACTCGATTCGCTCAATCGTCCCCTGCTGCGCCCAGGCGTGGCCTGTGATGGTGGCGGTGGACCCGGTGACGTTGACATCGAGCAGGTGATTCTGTAGCCATGGGTCGATGCCTGCACTCTGGTTGCTGGCGTTCAGGTACTGCGCCAATTCCACTGCACCGAGAGCGTCGACCATGCCGTAGCCGAAGTCCTTGTTCCAGTAGGGATCGATGTCAGGGAAGGTGGCCCCACCACGGCGCTCGGCAGTCTGCTTGAGCACCTCCTTGATCTGCAGAGGGTCAAGGTCTGGGTTAGCCTCCATGACCAGAGCGATGACGCCAGATACTGCAGGGGTGGCGTAGGAGGTACCTGAACCGCGTGAGGAGTAGGAGTGGTCAGAGGCGTCAGAAAAGAGATTGTTACAACCACCAGAGGTGAAGCAACCTTCCGCCTGAATAATGTTGGACCCTGGAGCGCTAATCTCTGGTTTGAGTTCGTTGTACGGGTTGCCGTCTCCGTTATCTCGTCTGGGTCCGCGACTGGAATATCCGGCGACGGTGTCGTCCCCCCTGTCGATGGTGTTCTGGTCGTCGGTGGCGCCTACGGTTACCGATAGACTGGATGATCCCATTCCGGAGAGCCCATCATTGTCAGGGCCATCATTTCCCGCCGCAACGCTCGG
>CAXEUS010000228.1:0-4461 GCA_963999385.1 uncultured Candidatus Poseidoniales archaeon
ATCCCCCCTCCAGAGAGATGCTGATGATGCCATCATCTGTACTCATCACGTTCACCACTCCGTCATGTGCGTCGAGAATCGCCTGCACAGGCCCAACCGAGTCGAGAATCGTCTGTCGGTCGACTTTGCTCACGCGCTTCCCCGTGCAGCCGTGTCACTCGTGCGCTTTCAACCATCGCTCAACATATCATGTACGACCGCCTCTCATGCTTGATGACCTCCCCACCCCGAGTCGTTCTGCTCGACCTGTTGGTTGAGCGAGCCGAGTTCGGCCATGGGGGTAATCTGGAGGTTGTTCGGCCACTGGCTGCCGATGTAGGTCGAGTCGATGTCTGGCTGCTGACGCCGCAGTTCCAATCTCGCCGCTGTGGTCGTCAAGCCTCGATGCTCGCTGGTTCAGGTAAACCGCTTGATTTGACCGAGGACGATGTTCCTCATTGGGATGACGACTTCCCCTTCTGGCCGAATCACGTTGAGACGCTTGAGGAAGGAGAGGTCCATCTTCGCCGAATCGCGCTTCCTGATGCTGATGATACGGAGTTGGAGGACTGGATGCAGCAGGCTGGTGTAGACGCGGTGGTGTGCACGGGGAGTCGACGTAACGTATCGATGTGGGAGCCGTGGATGGATGGTGCGGCGGCGTTGATGCGCGCCGCGGTAACGGCCGGCATTCCTACTCTGGGAATCTGCTTCGGTCATCAATTGCTCAATGTCGCACTTGGTGGCAAGGTCAGGCGTGCTGAAAGCCGCACGGACGCGGTGGAGGTTCTCGAACTGACTGATGCAGGCTCATCGGACGAGTTGTTCGAAGGAATATCCACCCCCGTCGCCTTGTTCACTCATCAGGATCACGTCGTAGGCCTGCCCGAGAATTCACCAGAATGCAACTGCGTGCTACTCGCTTCAGCTCCCCACAGTGAACTCGTGTCCTTCCGTGTGCATTCTTCCTCAGGGCCACTGCCTGTATGGGGTATACAGTTCCATCCTGAGGCGGCGAAACACCGCCTCGCCCGCTCCCTGTTGCTTGGACACATCAGTCCGGAGGAGGCGGAGTCGTTCGAGCGTGAGCATGACGGCGCGGCCGTTCTCTCCAACTTCGCAGATGTGGTGCGTTCGGCGAGGAATCGAAAGCCCCTGTGAGCCTTAGTGAACAACTTCGGCATTGGCAATGCTCAAATGAGGAACGCGGGTCGCCGCGCTCAACGGTGAGGATATGGACCCTGAAACAATGACTATGATTGGCCAGGCTGCGGTGGGAGTCGCAGTAGTCGGATTGCTGATTGCATTCGGACTCTATCGCAAAGTGAACTCGATTGAAATTGACAATGAGACTGTCGCTGACATCACACAACAGATTCAGAACGGCGCAATGGCCTTCCTGAAGGCAGAATACAGGATGCTGTCGATGTTCATCGTCGTCGTGGCCGCTCTGCTTTACGCAGGCGGTTCTCTTGACCTCGGCTGGCAGGTTGCAGTCGCTTTCCTCGTCGGTGCCACTTGCAGCGTCGCAGCCGGGTTCTCTGGTATGCGGGCAGCAACTTCTGCTAACGGACGCACTGCGATGGCCGCAGCTCAAGGTGGACAATCCGCCGCATTGCAGACCGCCTACAACGGCGGCGCTGTGATGGGACTGGCCGTCGGCGGATTGGGTCTGCTCGGAATCTCAGTGATGTATCTCTGGCTCGGGGATGACCTCGATTCGGTTGGCTACATCGCCGGATTCGGCATGGGTGCCAGCAGCATCGCACTGTTCGCCCGCGTGGGCGGAGGAATCTACACCAAGGCCGCAGACGTCGGTGCTGACCTCGTTGGCAAGGTGGAAGCGGGTATTCCTGAGGACGACCCGCGCAACCCCGGTGTCATCGCTGACAATGTCGGTGACAACGTCGGTGACGTGGCTGGAATGGGAGCGGACATATTCGAGTCGTTCGTCGGTTCGATGATTGCAGCGATGGTTATCGCTGCGGCCTCCGATGATCTCGGTGCTGACTACGTGCTCATTCCGCTCCTGCTGGCGCTCGTCGGATACATCTCCAGCATCATCGGTGTATTCTCGATGTATGTGTTCAAGGGCGGAAACGCAGCAGCGGCTCTGCGTAACACCACCTTCGTGGCTGCAGGTTTGCTCATCCTCGTCGGCTATCTGGCACTCGACCACTTTGGCCTTCCAATCGACCCGCTCTACGCGGTCGGCGTCGGCGCTGCGGTCGGAATAGCCATCGGACTCGCCACAGAGTATTACACCGGCATCGAACCGGTGATGGGCCTCAAGGTCAAGGCGATTCCATACATCGGAGATGCGAGCAAGACCGGTCCGGCGACCAACGCCATCGCCGGCCTTGCAGTTGGGATGCAGAGCGTGTTCGTCCCCATCGTGTTCATGTCCATCGGGATATACTACGCCAACGAGTTCGCTGGCCTCTACGGAATCGCCCTAGCTGCCATGGGAATGTTGGCCACGGTCGGTGTCACGATGACCGTGGATGCCTACGGCCCCGTCGCTGACAACGCTGGCGGAATCTCTGAGATGGCTGGACTTGGTGACGATGTGCGCGCTATCACTGACGGGCTGGACTCAATCGGTAACACCACCGCCGCCATCGGCAAGGGATTCGCCATCGGCTCGGCCGCGCTCACCGCACTCGCCCTGTTCGCTGCCTTCTCCACTGCTGTCAGCAGTTACGATTCCACCTTCACGCTAGAGTTGACCAACCCGATGGTCGTCATTGGGCTGCTTCTGGGCGGTTCGCTGCCATTCGTGGTCGCTGCGATGACGATGAAGAGCGTCGGAAAGGCAGCTGGTGACATGGTCACTGAGATTCGCCGTCAGTTCCGTGAGATTGATGGCCTGCTGGAGGGCAGGGAGGGCGTCAAGCCCGATTCCGCCCGCTGTGTCGAGATATCCACTCAAGCCGCCCTGCGCGAGATGATCGCACCTGGACTCGTGGCCGTGCTGGCACCACTGTTCGTCGGAGCCGTGCTCGGCTTCGAGGCACTAGGAGGCCTGCTTGCTGGTGCCACCGCCAGCGGTGTGCTGATGGCGCTGTTCATGGCGAACGCTGGTGGGGCTTGGGACAACGCCAAGAAGGCGATTGAGCAAGGTCACCTGTCTGGACAGAAGAAGGGAGACGACAGCCACGAAGCAGCAATCATCGGAGACACAATCGGTGACCCGTTCAAGGACACCAGCGGACCTTCACTGAACATCCTCATCAAACTGATGAGCATCGTCAGTCTGGTGCTGGTTCCACTGCTCGCCCAGATTCACTTCTGAGGGGAACGAATTCTACGCTCACTGACTGAGGCAAGCCTCAAGTCGGTCGGCTGGGAGGGTAATGCATGCCTCCACGGCGCAGATTGCCTACTTGCGTTGCGCTCGTAGTGCTGCTTCTCTGCACCAGCGTGTCAGGCTGCCTCGGCAGTGGTGGGGGCGATGACGGTGACGGATTGGATGGCCCGTTCGACGTGCCTACGTGGTCCATCGGTGACTGGTGGCTGTACACCTTCACCACTCCACGGTTCAGTGACGACACCACCCGTTTGGTGGTTGCAGAGAACGATTCCGAGGGCGGCACCGCCTACACGCTGGCAATCTCCAGCCACACTGAGGCTCGCCGTCACGCGGTGCTCAACCACAACCCGTTCCTAGGACGTATATCGCACGACAACCTGTCCGCCTACGAGAATGGAGAGCCACAACCGCTGTTCCAGTTCCCATTCAAGGCTGGAGATACCTGGTCGTTCAGTCTGTTCGCCACGGATTGGAACGCGTCGGTAGTGGACGTTCTCTCGGAGACCGACGGTATCACGAGCAACCGTATCGCGCTCATCGCCGCATCTGCGGGGGACGGCTCCCAACTCGCCTACGTGTTTGACGAGAATGCTGGCTTCCTGCGCTCGCTCATTTGGACGGACGGCGACGGTGTGGAGCAGTTGGACATGCAACTGGTGCTGAACGGCATCGGGCACGAGGGTGAAGTCTGGTTCATCCGAGGAGGAGACCTCTACGATGGCATCTGGGAGCATTCGGGAGGAATGCCAGATGCGGATATCCGTGACACCTTCTTCGTCAGCGACCATCCTGACAGCGGAGAGTGGGACGAGATGATCTACTGGCTCGATGCACGCATGGGTAGTGGCTCGTCCACTGGTTCGCTCACGCTCAGGGACCACACCTCAGTCACCGCCCTATCGCGCACATGGGGTCCCGGGGCTCAGGAAGAAGGGCAACTGGGCACAATACCCTACCCTAGCGGAGAGTACACGTTGACCATCACCCAGACTGGTGACTCGTACATCGCTATCATCATCGCTGGTGGCATTGAATTCAGCTGGGTCATCTAATCAGAGGTATTCCATCAGGTCGTCTGAACCGCCCACGAAATTGGGCTCATCTCCACGGATGTCCCAAATGGCAGGAACCGTTCTGTGCCCGGTAATGGTGACGACTTCGATCTGCAC
>CAXEUS010000229.1:0-12988 GCA_963999385.1 uncultured Candidatus Poseidoniales archaeon
CTCCCGTGGAGACTGGACTGGCCTGCACGCTGGGCTTGGTTGGGCATCACCTGCGAGCCGTACGGTAAGGACCACTCATCTGCCGGCAGTTCATGGGACACAGCGCAGCCACTGGCCTCGATGTTTGGGATCGAACCGCCGCTCGGGCTGCCATACGAATGGATCAACCTGAAGGGACAGGGCGCGATGTCGGGCAGCGCCGGGAACGCAATCAGCGGTAGCGAACTGCTCGAACTGGTTCCACCGGAGATCATGCGCTTCCTCATCAGTAGGGCAAAACCTGCGAAGCACATCGATTTCGACCCCGGAGCCGGACTAATCTCGCTCGCCGACGAATACGAGCGGCTGGAGCGACGCTACCATGGGGAACTGCGCGGAATCGAGCAGAAGCCTGCCGGAGAGGGGGAGCGCAAGGAACGACAGAAGATGGATGATGCGCGGCGATTCGAACTCAGTCAGGTGGCGCGTGGCGAAGTGAGCGACGGAGATGCTCTGGAACTCTCATTCAGCCATCTATCGATGCTCTGCCAGATTAAGGCGAACAGCCAAGGGGTGTTCGATTCGTTGGCGCGCACGCACGCGGTAAATGCCAGTGCACCAGATGCACGCTTGCTTGAGAGAGAGCGACGAACACGCAGTTGGATTCTGTCCGATTGGTTCCCCGAAGAGGGGCGCATCCTGCTGCAGAAGGATGTCGACGCGGGTTGGTTCACAGAACTGGAGAGCAGCGACCGTGACTTCCTGTCAGGATTCGCTGCCGGACTGCGTACGATAGAATGGGACGAATCTGCCATCCAAGAACACATCAGCGCCAGCATCGAAGTGGCTGAGATGACACCGCGCACCGCCTTCCCACTACTCTACGGACTTCTCCTGGGGCGCCAGCGCGGCCCCAGACTGGCCCCGCTGATACGGGAACTCGACAGAGATGCTGTACTGTCACTGATTTCATCCATAAATGGCTGAAACGGTGGCAGATGCTGGCGTGGACCCGGGTAGGAAGACTTGCGCAGGCTGCGCTGCTGAGCGTTATGCTTGAAATGGAGTTGGGGTGTGGGCGACCCACATGGCGGTCCACTGCCCGCAGTGCGAAGGAGTCGTTGAGGCGACTGCCAAGTTCTGTCTGGCTTGCGGTCAGGACTTCGATTCACAGAGTCCTGTAACCTCCACAGGGCACGACATCAGGCAGTTGAAAGACGCCATTCGTGCTCGTGATGACCTGTCGATGTCCGACAAATTCGACCTGATTGCGAAGGTAGAGGAGGGTGCAAACCCAATCGAACTCGGGATTGCGGCCACGGCCGACGCGGCAGAGGACATGGCAACGGCTGCACCAACCCCCAAGCCGGCGGCGACGAGCGGTTCGAGTGCCACGTTCACCAGCAGCCCGGCCGCAGCAGCGGCGGTGGCCAGCGTATCAGCGAAGACGGACGCATGGGCCAACGTCCTGTCGGGCAAGATTACCATCTCAGAACCACAATTCCAGAATGCGATGAAACTCGGCATGGAGGCGAGCCACCACATCCACGACATCGCTGCGGGTGGAGTCGATGAGACCGACCTGACGAATGAAGACCTGCGGGCGATTCCGGTGCTCAAACCTCCCAAGAGGTCGTTCTGCCCGAAGTGCGGAAGCGATATCCTATCTCACACCAACCTGCAATGGCGCAAGTGGAGAGACCACTCTGGAGAGGTGGTGCAACTGCAGGTGCAGGCAGGCATGGAAACGGCTCTGGTGCAGGCATCATCTCATTATGTGGGGGCAGCCGAAGGGTTGCAGGCGAGACTGGAAGAACTCGATGAAGAGAAACTCACCAAGAAGATCGAGAAAAAGTTGACCAAGAAGCTGACCAAGAAGATAACCGAAGAGGTCCGTGAGGAAATCGAAAAGGAAGTGCGCTCAGAAGCGGCGGCAGCCGGGCGTTCTGTTGCGCGAACATCCCCAACCTCTGCGACGAGAACTTCGGGGAAGGCTGACAAGGGTGGCGAAAAGAAGGCACCTGCAGCGATGTTCTCTGCAGGACCGACTGTGACCAAGAAATTCGAAGGGAAGAAGAAGGACAAGGCCGACTGGTTCCTTGATGAAGCACTCGACACAGTGTTCGACCCCCACGGCACAGGGAAGCCGCTCAAGCCGAAGACCATTCTTGCACGCTCATCGGAAGGGAACGTGCGCGTTCAGGATGTCGTCACCATCTACTCGGACAAGGGAGAGGAGGGGCTTTCCGAACTAGCCTGGACCTCACCCTTCACTCGCTACATCATCGAAGCCTACGACGCCTGCTAGAGATATGTGACCTCGAGCAGTTTAGGTTCTGGTGTGCCCGCTTGTGCTGCGCCAATCGCCTCGACCTCCATGCGTGCACCTGACATGGTGGTCACGAACGGAATGTTGAGTTCTACAGCCAGCCGGCGCATCATGTTGCCATCCCGTACTGCACCACCGCTCTTGGACGGGGTATTGACTACGAGTTGGATCCTGCCTTCGCGCATCAAGTCAAGCGCGTCAGGGTGCTGCTTCTCAGCGATACGGTAAGCGGTTTCGACATTCAGTCCGTGTTCACGCAACGAATGGGCGGTGCCCGGCGTTGCGTGCAATTCGAATCCAAGTTCCACCAGATGCTCGGCCACAGCAGCAAGCCCCTGCTTGTCGCTGTCCTTCACAGTGAGATAGACTCCGCCTTTGGTCGGAACAGGAATCTCGGTGGCCAGCCGCGCCTTGAGGTATGCTCCGGCAGCGTCTGGAGCGCTGCCCATGACTTCACCAGTCGACTTCATCTCTGGCCCAGGAGCGGGGTCAAGGCCGCGTAGTTTGAGGAACGGGAAGACTGGAGCCTTGACGCACACAAGGTCGGCGGTAGCCTCGGGGATGTCAAGGTCGGACAGGCGGGCACCGATTGCAACTCTTGCTGCGATTCGTGCAAGTGGGATACCGGTTGATTTGGCGACGAATGGGAATGTGCGCGAACCTCTGGGATTCACCTCGAGTACGTAGAGAGTCTCATCACAAATGGCGTACTGGATGTTGAAACAGCCCTTGATTCCGAGCCCTACACCAATCTTCTCCGTCCAATCGTGCACCTGCGAGAGGATGAACTGACCTACGTGCTGAGGTGGGATGAAGCAGGTTGAGTCGCCCGAATGAATTCCTGCCTCTTCCAGATGTTCCATCACCGCTCCTACGAGAACTTCTTCTCCGTCGCAAACGGCGTCGACGTCGAGCTCGATGGCATTCCCTAGGTATTCATCAACCAGCAATGGTCGGTCTGGTTCGAGATACGCTTCAGCCATGTAGGCGTCCAACTGAGCGTCATCGGCGAGAATCTCCATGCCCCTTCCACCGAGCACATACGATGGGCGTACCAGCACTGGATAACCGATGTCGAGAACCGCCTTGCGTACCTCTGCTGGAGTACTTCCTGTGAGTCCGCGGGGCATACGCAGACCAGACCGTTTAGCGAATTCCTCGAACCGCTCGCGATCCGATGCCTCATCGACGCCATCAGGTGACGTTCCCTCCAGTTGCATATTGAGTCCGAGTTCCTTGAGGTGTGCAAGTCGCTCGTCGAGTGGAACTGCGAGGTTGATTGCTGTCTGGCCACCGAATTGCAGTAGAATACCATCAGCTCCTTCGCGTAGCAGCACTTCGGCGACCGACTCAAGGGTCAGTGGTTCGAAGTAGAGGCGATCACTGGTGTCGAAGTCAGTAGATACAGTCTCAGGGTTGTTGTTGACGATGATTGCCTCATGACCGGCCTCTCGAATCGCTTGGACCGCGTGTACGCATCCGTAGTCGAACTCGATTCCCTGACCGATGCGGATTGGACCACTGCCGATGACGACGAGTCTCCTAGCCGCCTCACCATCAGCGGTTTGGCGGCGTTCGTGCGGCACGTGGTCAATGCCTGTTGATGACGCACCCGGCTCGTAGGTGGCATAGTAGTACGGAGTGACCGCTGCGAATTCGGCAGCGCAACTGTCAACCATCCTATAGACCGGATGAATGCGGTGCTGATGGCGGCAGCGCATTACCGCCGCTTCCCCGCGCTCATCAGGTAATCTGCGGTAACCTTCAGGTCTGAATCCAGCCAGAGCATCGGCAATGTTAGCATCGGTCAGACCGGCGACCTTCCAGTTGCGCATCTGCTCGGCGGTGATGTCCGCAGGCAGCAGGCCAGCCTCACCTTGTGCGGTGATCTCCAATTCTGTCTGCGCCATACGTTCGAACTTGTGTAGGAACCAGCGTGTGATCTGAGTGATGTCCCTCACCTGCTCGATGGTCCAACCGCGACGGAATGCCTCCATCAGCGCGCCCATCCTGCGGTCAGTAGCTACATTCAGCCATTCTGTGAGCGTCTCGTCTGGAAGTGGAGTGTGTGAGCGCTCGCCCATCCCTTCACCTTCTGAAGTGTCAGCAAGTGTGAGAGGACGTGAGTGAGGTAATCCATACTCAAGTGAAGCCCACGCCTTGCGGAACGCCTCTTCGAAGGATCGCCCGATGGCCATCACCTCGCCAGTGCTCTTCATCGAGGTCCCGATGCGCCTGTCGGCAGTGCGGAACTTGTCGAACGGCCATCTGGGTATCTTCACGACACAGTAGTCGAGTGTTGGCTCAAATGCGGCGGTGGTCCCTTCACCGGTAATCGGGTTGGGCAGCTCGTCCAGTGTGTATCCCACTGCGATGAGTGCCGCCATGCGAGCAATCGGGTAGCCTGTGGCTTTCGAGGCAAGCGCGGAAGAGCGTGAGACTCTCGGGTTGACTTCTATGACAGCAAACTCTCCGGTGTTCTGGTCAACGGCGAACTGCACATTGCAGCCACCCTTGATGTCAAGTTTGCGAATCAGCTTGAGTGCTGCGTCCCTGAGATTCTGATGGTCACGGTCAGATAGGGTCTGCTGCGGAGCTACAACGACGGATTCCCCTGTATGAACTCCCATCGGGTCGATGTTCTCCATCGTGCATACGATGATGCAGTTGTCTGCGGCGTCGCGCATGACCTCGTATTCGTGCTCCTGCCAACCGAGGATGCTCTCTTCGATCAGCACCTGGTCAATCTGTGAATGCAGGATTCCCTGACTGGCTATCTCCACCAACTCATGGGTGTTCCACGCCGTTCCACCACCCAGACCTCCTAGAGTGAATGCGGGCCTTACGAGCAGTGGATATTTGCCAATCTCGCCGGCTGCGACGAGCACCGAATCGATGCTATCGCAGGCTAACGCTCTCGGTACTGGGAGGTCGATTGACTCGCATACCTGCTTGAACAGGTCGCGGTCCTCGGCCGAATCGATAGCCCCCAGATCGCAGCCAATCAACTCTATTTCCAGATCGTCGAGTGTTCCGTCGTGGGCGAGTGTGCTGGCGATGTTCAGGGCGGTCTGGCCGCCCATGCCAGCTAGCAGAGCGTCAGGCCGCTCAATCTCCATGATGCGTTTCACAGTGTCGGGAAGAAGTGGTTCGATGTAGATGCGGTCAGCCATCTCCGGGTCGTTCTGGATGGTTGCCGGGTTGCTGTTGACGAGGATGACCTCGAAGCCGTCGGAGCGCAAGGCTCTGCAAGCCTGGGAACCCGAGAAATCGAATTCAGCCGCCTGACCGATACGAATTGGGCCTGAGCCGAGAATCATGATGCGCTGGATATCATCTCGGCGAGGCATCAGACCACCTCCCTAAGATTCAGAGGAAGTGCGCCTGAGAGATGGTTCTCGACCATCTCCTCGAAGCGCTCGAACAGCGGGGCAGCATCGTGCGGCCCTGGACACGCCTCAGGGTGGTACTGAACACTGAATGCAGGCTTTCCGATGACGTCCAGCCCCTCGACCGTGCGGTCGTTGGCGTTGACGAAGCGAACCTCTGTAGCAGCATCAAACAGTGCTGTCGGCGGCCCTTCCCCACTCCAGTTCGGGTGGGCTGCCAGTGGCTCCGTGTCGCGTGCACAGACAGCGAACCCGTGGTTCTGGCTGGGGATGTCCACTTTTCCTGTCTGCAGGTCGACGACCGGCTGGTTTGCCCCGCGATGACCGTAGCGTAGTTTGTAGGTCTCCAGCCCATTAGCCAGACCAAGCAATTGGTGACCTAGGCAGATTCCCATGGTAGGCATGTCACATTCCAGTGCGACAGCCAGAGTCTTACGCGCATCCCGAGCCTTACCGGAATGAGCAGGGTCACCAGGGCCGTTGGAGCAGAACAGCGCATCGATTTTCCAATCGTCAGTCAGTTCATCCCACCCGATGTCAGGGGGAGCCCAGAGTACCTCGAATCGCTTGGACAATTCTCGCAGGATGTTGTACTTGATGCCGCAATCTAGAGCACCTATTCGGGGCAGAGGGTCGCCAGAATCATCGAGCGCTCCTTCGTTGAGCAGAACCGCCTGGTCGCAACTGACCTCCGCCACCAGGTCTTCGAGGTCGGGCGGAGTCATCCGCTCGAGTCGCGAGCGCAGTGCCGTCTCTTGTTCCAGCGGTCCGAACACGCACAGCAGTGTCCCGTGCTCCCTGACCCTGCGAGTCACGGAGCGGGTGTCAACTGTTGTGATTCCGGGAACACCGTGGGCGAGCAGGAAGTCGTGAACTGAGCCTATGCAGTGCCGATGATCAGGATGGTCGATCCATTCACGGCAGACGACTCCGCGAGGCCATACGGACGCCGATTCCGAGATGCCTGCCGCAACTCCGTAGTTACCGAGCAGCGGCCAAGTGAATGTCAGGACCTGTCCAGCGAATGATGGGTCGGTCAATGACTCCTGGAATCCGGACATACCAGTGGTGAAAACCAACTCACCCTCGCCGACAACATCGGCACCGAACAGTGTTCCTGAATATCGAGAACCGTCGGCGAGCAGCAGGATTCCTTCACCGGAGGCGGCTGCAGAATCAGTCGCTCCATCGAGCAGGAAATCAGCCGCATCAACACCGGAATACGGATTGGAAACGCCACGTTGGTCGGACCCGGGACTAAATCCCTGTGCGGCCTTCACTTTCGCACCCTCGGACCGTCCATGAGAGCCGTTCATAATGATTCGCTCACGGCGGGACAGAGTCCCGCCCTCGCGCGAGCGCTCGCGCGCAATGCTGTCGCGGCTCACTCTTCCTCAGAGTAATCGACGACATTCTTCCCGCGCGCAGACGGACGAATCTCGAGCTGGCCGCCCGAGAATTGGTTGGCTCCTGGCATGCCCCCTAGGAAGGATGCCATGAACACTGCCAGCGCCGCAACTTCGGAGTGTGGTTGGTTACCCACCGCCACATTGTGCTGGCACACCTCGTAGTACTCCTTGCCAACCTTGGCGCCACCGACCACCACTGCCAATGGCCGGTCGGTGGGAATCTCACTGATGGCCTTCTCGTGCGGCTCACCATACATCGTCAGGTGAACTGCCACGCCCGGTTCTCCATCTCCAGCATCCTTGGTGAACCTCTTGAGCCAACCGAGTGCAGAATCCACGTGAGTGGCTTCAAACCCCCCTCCAAAGCGCTTGGACACCTCCCTGAGGTTGCTGAGTACGTCTTCATCCGACTCACCTGCAAGTAGGAAGCGATCGGCACCGAATGCGCGCGCCACCAGACCGACATGCGTCGATATGCGCGGATCGCGCCCTCGGCGATGGCCTAGCCTAACCACGGCAATCGGAGCGGGTGCAGATGGCACGGAACTGGTCATCAGGCGTCGCCGGGGGGCGCCGCCTCTTCAGGCTTCTCAAAGTCGCCAGATGTCAACAGAAGCGGTTCATCATCCAGAGGAGTGATCTCCAACGGGAAGGCATGCAACAGTTTGCGCACCCAGTCAAGCAGAATGGCATCCAGCAGCAACTGAGTTGCATAGTGCATCATCACTCCTAGAGCAGCAAGTCGCATCGATTGCATGATCAGTGACGGCTCGCCACTGTCGGTGAACACCAGCCAACCAATCGGCTCAAGGGCGAAGTAGAGGGCGATGATGAGCAGGATGCCTCCGAACGCACCTGAGGACCAGTTGGAGCGCTCGCGACTGTGCATCAAGGCGAGGGTGGCGATGAACACCAGTGCTGGAATCATGAGAGAGACCTGGAAGAAGGTGAGGTCCCAGATCATCGAAACCGGATTTACGGCGTCGTCACCGAGACGGTCTCCGATTACAGATATGGTCAACCACCAGAAGATGCCGATTGCTGCCAGAAGGACGCCGCTGGCCACCGAACGGCTGTAGATCATCTGCCCCATCTCATGCCTATCCTTGGGTTCCAGACGCTGGAGGACGCTCTCTGCCAATTCCAGATTCTCGTGCGATGGAAGTTGTGCATCTTCGTCACTCACCAGTAGACGTGGCTCGGGCTCAAGCTCATCACCAGATTCGCCGTATGACGACGCTGCCGCCGGTACCATCGTGCCCAACGTCCCAGCGTGAGATGATAAACGATACCCCCAACCCCGACGCGCTCATGGCCGACTTAGGACCATTCCTGCGCCGCCGCCCTGACGGACGACCTCGCTTGATGGGCATCGTGAACGTCACTCCAGACTCGTTTCATGCTGATTCAAGGGCTGATTCTGTCGAGGGTGCCGTCCAAATTGGACTGTCTATGTGGGATGCGGGTGCAGACTGGGTCGACATCGGTGGAGAATCAACACGTCCGGGGGCCAGTCCTGTGGCTGTGGATGAGGAGTTGGAGAGAGTGATTCCGGTAATCTCCGCGCTCGACGATGCTCGTGTTGACGGGCTCATCTCAATCGACACCAGGAGACCAGAAGTTGCGGCTGCAGCCTTGGATGCCGGAGCGGACATGGTGAACGACGTGTCGGGACTGCGCGACCCTGCGATGCTGGAACTGGTTCGTGACAGGGGATGCGCTGTGTGCATCATGCACATGCTCGGCGATCCGGGCGACATGCAGAGTGACCCGCAGTACGACGATGTCGTGGCTGAGGTCAGCCAGGAACTGAACGAGACCGCTCAAGCGCTGATCGACCAAGGCCACCCCCCTGAACTCATCTGCATCGACCCGGGAATCGGATTCGGAAAGCGACTCGAGCACAATCTCTCCCTGCTGCGCGATGGTGCGCAGCTGCGCGGGCCGCACGAACTGGCGCTGCTCTGGGGAGTCAGTCGCAAATCGATGTTCAAGGAACTTCTTGGCCAACAGACCACTGAAGATAGGCTCTCAGGCACTCTGGCCGTCGCTGCTCATGCTCACAACAGAGGCGTCGACCTGCTGCGGGTACACGATGTCGCTGAACATGTCGCACTGTTCACAGCTCTCAAGGAACTCGAACGCGAGGTGTGAACATGAGTGAGCAGAACTCGTCCATGCCATCCATCGATGTCGATGAGAACCTGCGGCTGGTCGGAACTGCACACGTCAGCAAGGAATCTGCCGACGCGGTGCGCGAGCAGATCGAGGCGTGGAAACCAGATCTGGTGGCGGTGGAACTGTGCCAGAGTCGGATGGACGCACTCACCAGTGGCCGGAGGTTGGACCAGGAGGGGCTGAGCAAGGTCATCAAGGAGGGCAAGGCGCCACTCGTGCTGTTTCAGAGTCTACTGGCTGCTGAACAGCGCAAGATGGGGCTCGAGGAGGGCCAAGAACCGGGAACTGACCTGTTGGCTGCGGTTCAAGCGGCTGAAGGGGCGGAAATCCCCGTTGAACTGGTGGACCGCGATGTGCAGGTCACTCTGCGACGGGCGTGGAACAGAATGGGTCTACGAGAACGATGGCGCGTCATGAAAGCGCTCGTCTGGGATGATGAGGAGGAAGACGAGGATGCACCAACGGTCGATGAACTGCTCAAGAACAGCGACCTGCTGACCGAACTCCTCGACGAACTGAAGCAAGTGGCACCCGGAGCCGGAGAGGTGCTCGTCGATGAGCGGGACGAGTACATCGCCACCCGCATCTCTCAGATTCGTGATCGCGGCAAAGTGCTCGTGGTCATGGGCGCCGGCCACCTCGATGGAGTCGACACACAACTCAGTTCGATAGATGGTGGATCTGCCAGATCGACCAGGCTGGCGGAACTCGACGATGTACCACAGAAGTCGGCATTTCGCCGCTCGCTCAAGTGGGCCATCCCCGCGCTGGTTATGGGAGTACTCGGATTTCTGCTGATGCAGGGTGACTGGGCGAGTCTGAAGGAGGGACTGCTCATCTGGATAGTGGCCAATGCCACCCTAGCCGCACTCGGAGTGATACTCGCTCGCGGGCATCCGTTCGCTGTCATCACAGCTGCAGTCGCTTCTCCGATTACGTCAGTGAATCCGACGCTCGCCGCCGGATGGTTCGCCGGCTACGTGCAACTGAAGATGGATGAGCCGACGGCGGCTGACCTGACCGAGTTCATGCGCCTCGACAACTACGGCCTGTTCTGGAAGAATCGCGCCGGAAAGGTGCTTTTGGTCACGGCGCTGGGCAACCTAGGCTCATCTCTGGGTGCGTGGATTGCTTGGCCCACTCTGCTCGCCTCCGCACTCGCCAGTTGAACCTGATCAGTCCTCAGCATCAAACCGCTCTAGGGTAGTGCTCATCGTGGCAATCTCGCCACGAATCCGGTCCTTCTCTCGCGAACTCAGAGAGGTGTCCGCGAGTTGCTCCTCTAAGTCTTCGACATAGGCCTTGAGTGTGTCATGCTCCTCGTGGTAGAACCTCTCATCCTTGGACATCTGGATTTGGGCGGCCTTCTGACGGGTCCGCTTGCGTTTCTTCGCTCCCTCGGAACCACTCGAAGGCTGTTTGCGCAATTCGATTGAGGTGGGGAATGGAATCTGGATTGCTTCCTCCTCAAATCGATCGAAGACGCGCTCGAGGATCCAATCTCGAGCCGGCCACTGATCGGCATAATTGTCAATCCATGCAAAGATACGGAAATCAATCGAATACTCGCTCAGATTGGTCAGCAAAACCCGCGGAGACGGGTCATCCACCGTGTATGGGCACTCCTTGGCGATTTCAATGAGAACCTGCTTCACGTGAGGTGATTCCTCGCCATAGGCCGCGCCGATATCTATGAGCAGGTTGATTCGACGGGGCTGACCATCGCCACCGCCTCGAGCCATGTTGCGAATCTTGGCCTGAACCAGCATGTTGTTGGGAATAATAATCAATTCTTCTGAATGAGTAAGCAACTTCGTCGAGAGGATTCCCGTCGAGACGACGAACCCCTCGGTTCCATCCACCTCGATTCGGTCACCCACATCGAATGGACTGTCCATGGCCAACATGAACGAGTTGAGGATGTTTCCAATCGTGTGCTGCAGAGATAGGCCGATGATTAATGAGAACAAGGCCAAGGATGCGGCGATTCCGGTCATCTCAATCTCGAGTTCAGTGAGTACGAGATAGATACCGATGAACCAGATGATAATTCTCGCGAAGATGCTGACGAAGTGATTGCCACCGGTGACAGAGACTCCCTGATTGTTTGAGTTCAGCCAGGTCATAAACGGCGGTGTGACGATTTTTACTGAACTGCTGAACATGCTGGTGAAGAGAAGTATGTAGAGGGTGTTCAGGAATGGGAAGATCGTGTTGAGCAACTCAGGAGATAGCCAGGCCAGTGAAGCGTTCACACATAGCGCGAACGCGAAGAACATCGCTCGTGGTTCCAGCGCGCTGTACAGGTCGTTGTCCCAACCGACTTTGGTCTCATTGACGAAACTACTCAATTTCTTGAACAGAATATATTTGATGGACGAGAGGAAGATGATGCTGACACCAATACTGATGCCGAGTTGACCGATAGCAGGCAGTGCTTCCAGCCAATCGGTCAGTTGTGTGACTTCTTCTGGAATCTCCATCATTTCACCTCATTACTTGACTAACTCTCTTGCTTGATTGAACACGTCGTCTCTTGACAGTCTTCCCGGGAAGTATCCAATCGCTTCGTCAATTTGACCTTCAATTTCAGGTGTCACCTTCGACAGTTGTTTCAATGTGAAGATTCCGGAATCGTTCAACTTTCCTTGCAGAACGGGGCCGATGCCCTTGATGGCCGTGAGATCATCTTTGTCGGATGCTGTAGCGACCCCGATGGTGCCGAAATCCACATCCGATGGAGCCTCGAGTGCCTCGATTTCAGCCGTTTTAGCTTCTAACTGTGCATCCAAATCAGCAAGCTTGGCTTGCTTCTCTGAAATTGCTGCATCATCATCAGAGCCGTAAATCTCATCGTATTCTACAGCCTCGCTCTTGGGTGTTTCAAGGGTCTCTTCCACTCCATCATCTTCATCAAAGGACTCGTCGATGGACAATACCAAAGATGAGGCTTCTTGCTCCTCTTCATCTCTGGGACGATATAGTAAAGCGGCAATCAAGAGAAGTATCAACAGAAGAATACAGCAACTCCACATGCTGAATAAGGATAGATTGTCTGTATTCTGGTCAATATCTCCGTCGCCCCCACCTTCCGTCTCAGTGGTTGGTTCAAGCGCATCACAGATGCCATTCTCATCGGCATCTCCTGGGATACTCTCTGAATCCAGTGAATCGGTCCCACAAGCATCCTCATCCGAGTCAGTCCAGCCATCCCCGTCGTCATCGTTGCTGACGAAATCACAGTACCCGTCTCCATCCGTGTCCACAGGCACGCTAGTGGAGTTGTTCTCATCGGTGTTGCATGATCGCTCCTGAGCATCCGTCCATCCATCTTGATCGGCATCATCGGTGGGGAAGTCATCTGGGTCGAAGGGGTCGGTTCCCGCGGCAATCTCATCAATATCGCTCGCGAGGTCATTGTCGTCATCTGGATCTACATCATCGCAGATGAAGTCCGCATCATTATCAGGCGGAGTTGAGGCTGAGTCCAGCGAATCACTCAGGCAATCCTCCTCCATCTGGTCGCTGTATCCATCACCATCATCATCGTCATCCGCATTGTTCCCAATGCCATCTCCGTCGGTGTCAACGCTCTCATTTGCATCCAGAGGGAACGCGTCAGGACCGGCAATACAGGCGGGTGGAACTGAGTTCGGTCCGTCACAGACACCATCGCCATCGGCATCTACACCACCGCCATTACA
>CAXEUS010000230.1:0-2012 GCA_963999385.1 uncultured Candidatus Poseidoniales archaeon
CCCTCGACGAAGAAGATGACAGCATCCGGATTGGCATTGAGGACAGCACCGGTCACAGCCGTGCCATGCCCGTCCTGCGGGTCGTCGAGAATCGGTATGTCGGTGTTATCGTCAGGAGTGGTGCCGATGATGCGTGTGCCGCGGAACCAGACGATGTCCTCTGAGGTAATGTTGTCCCAGCACGTACTCTTGTCGGCCTCGTACCTCTCTAACCAAGTCCCGTTCAGAGTCACATCGCAGATCTTGGTCACTCCGAAACCTTCGAGGAGCCACTGAGGGTAGGACTCGTTCATCCGGAAATGATTGTGGTAGACGTTGATCCCAGTATCAATGGGCGCTACCACGCTGAAGGCACCGAAACCCGATTCCTCTTCGGGCAGCACCTCGATTTCGTCATTGTCTCCCCACAACAGGCAGCCACTCAGTGGGGCGGCCACAACAAGTAGTGAGAGCATCAATGAGAGTTTGCGCACGCTCTTGCGCCGTGAAGGAGAGATTTCAGCCTTCGGAGTCTTTGTTGCGTAATTGCAGGCACATTCATGAACACGGGAAGGGTGACGATGTCGTAGGTGGTCGATTGGGATTCATAGGCAGGAAATTATTCTCAAACATTTTCAGGTTCGTTAGCAGGAATATTTCGAACATCATCAATTTCGTATTCAGCGCTTTCGGGAAGATGCCCGTACGAGTGGGCCTAGCAATTGTAGGATCAGTATGGCTAACAATAGCATTCGCAGTAGGTTTCATTTGGTCTTGGATAGCAATGTTTGAGCAAGAAGAGTTGACTAATGCAGTTCAGAATTCGTTGACTGTAATCCTAGTCATAGTGTTGATTTGGATTTCTATTGCAACTTTCATCCCAAGTCTGGAGAGACAGCCTGAAGTCGTACACGTTACAGAAAGTCACGATTCCAATTTTGTCGAAATATCACCCAGAGAAACTGTTAGTGATGACGATGAGGCCGAATTAGTCGAGTGAATTGCTCCGCTTCTCAAGGGCCATAATCTCGGCACAGACGGCTACGGCGATCTCTTCTGGTGAGTCCGCTCCGATATCGAGCCCTATCGGGCATCTCACTGAATCGACCGCTTTCTCGGAGATGCCTGATTCGATTGCCGCCTCGCGGAATGCATTCCACTTCACCGTCGATCCGATGGCACCGATTCTCGGTCTCGAGTCTCCCTCGAGTTTGCTCAGCATCCCCAGAAGCATCTCCTGATCCACGCCCCAGTCATGGCCGAGCAGCAGCACATCTGAGAATCTGCTGAGCGTATCACCGTCTTCGGAGTCGAGGAACTCCGAGACAGTATTGGCATGCAACTCGCTGGCGAACGGGTAACGATCCACATCGGCGTATTCCGCGCGCACATCGAAGACGCTGTGCGACCAGCCGAGGGTATCGCAGACGATGGCAATTGCTCGCCCCACATGACCGCCACCCGCGATGAGTACGTGCGGCATAGGATCCATTACCTCCATCGCCACTGTAACACGACCTCCGCACAGGCTGTCAAGAGGCGTCGCCTCTTCTCCCTTCGCATCCTTGTAGAGCACAAAAGTCTCGACCCTGCCGCCCTTCTCGCGAACCTGCTGGCGCCCTCCGTTGAGCATACCTTTCAGGACGTCCTCCACTTTCATCTCCAAACCAGCACCGCCGATTGTGCCGAATCTGGCCCCATTCGGAGTCAGCGCCAGTCTAGCACCGGGTTTTCCCGGAACGCTGCCGCTGGCTTCGATTACCGATGCCATAGCCACGCTCTCGCCACGCTCCAGCCTCTCGAGAACCCATGTTAGCACGGCGCGGGTCATGCCCCTGAGAGCGGGTCGTCCGCCTTTGTGATTGCGCTAGGCTAGCCAAAGGCGACATCGAGAACCATCATCACGGCGAAACCAAGCATTACTCCCATCGTGGCGATGTCCCCATTCCCTCCACGGTGGGCCTCGGGAACCAACTCCTCTACCACGACGAATATCATCGCACCGGCGGCGAACGCCAGCGCGTAGGGGAGGA
>CAXEUS010000231.1:0-3149 GCA_963999385.1 uncultured Candidatus Poseidoniales archaeon
GCGAAGAAGAATGAGTGAATGGGTACTGTGTGAACAATGTATTGTAAGTTCAAGTAAAAATTGGATGGGGGCCCCATGCAACCACCTGTGGTTGCCTCGGTACCCATGCGACCACGGGTAATCGCAAGGGGGGCCCATGCAATCAAGGGTGGTTTGAAGGGTGCTGAGTATGTTGTTGAATCAATCCTGAGATCTTCGTGACATTCCCTGTCGGGACACGACAGCGGCAACCAAAAGTGAGGCGATTGCAAACACTCCTAGGAAGCCAGGCACACTCTCCGATTCACTCTCTTCACCAGAAGTTTCACCAGAAGTATCATCAGAATTTGAATCATCGGTTTGGGTCAGTTCGCAGCCATCGTCACCTACTTCGTCGCCTGCCGGAGTCGCCAGACAGTCATCGTCTCCATCGTTGACACCGTCATTATCGTCATCTGGATCAGCGTTGTCTCCAATTCCGTCACCATCCGCATCGGCTGATTCTGTTGCGTCATTTTCCTCATTTATGGTGGTCTGAAAGGTGGTCCTTGAGGCTCTGAATCGGGCCGACAGCGCTCGGGTCCTTACCTCTGAGCAGAGCCACAGCACAGGAGATCCAGTCCATTACGACACACAGGTGGAGCATGGCGTCCAGCAATCCTTCACCCTCACTGTGAATCCTGCAGACATCAGCATCGACCGCCTCGTTCATCCATTCGATGCGCTCCGCCACCCGTTCGTTCATCCCATCCCAGGTGAGCAGAATGAGCATCTGACTGTGGGCGGCCTCAGGTTGTGTCCATGCGATTATCTCGTTGTGGTTCATCTCCGGCAAGGAAGTCTGTCGTGCGAACACCCCGCCGTTCTCGTTGAGCTGGTTGGCGAACCTGACTCCTGCACACCCCAGTTCAGGTGCGCTGACTATGCCGATCTGCCGGTCGAGCAATCCGCTAGCGATATCGAGCGCTTGACTGTCTGGATTGTTGACGAAGTCCCATTCGGTGACCACGTCTCGCAACCCCTGTTCATCGATCTGCTGTTCAGGAAGTGACAGCCCTAAGCGGTCACACGTGAGGCTGACTCGCATCAGGCGGGAGAACAGGTGGCCGAAGGCTGAGCGTGGCGGCTGACCACCAGGAACTGGCACCCACCATCCGAGGTCGGTGGATTCTAGCATCTCTTGGAGACGACCACCCGAGGAGATTCCTACAACTGGAATTCCATCGGCTATTGCTTGCTGCACTCCGCTGAGCGTCTCCTCTGTGTTGCCTGAGTAGGATGTGGCGATGACCAACCAGCCGCGGGTGACGTATGCTGGCAGGCCGTAATCACGCCAGATCGTAATCGGTTTGCCAGCGATGTTGTCTATGAGTGATGCCACGAAATCACCGGCCGCTGCCGACCCTCCCATGCCGAGGTAGACCGCCCCCTCGAAGTTGCGTCCGATGTGGATGGTGAGTTCGTCATCGAGTCCTTTGAAGTCGAGGTCGTCGGGGAAGTTCCTCAGATGTTCAAGCATCCCTTCGCTGTCCAGTTCATCCGCTAGTTTGGAGATGCTTCGGGCTCGCTCATCACTCATCTGCACCATCTCCCTAATTGCGCCTCACGTCGGGCAGAGCGACCCACTCGTCGCCTATCAAGGCGATGCGCAGCATCATGCTAGAAGCGTCATCATCGAACGGCAGCGACACCGTGCGCACCTGCCAGTCGCGCGGGTCGAGGAACTCTGCACCCAAGGAATCCCGGTTTAGCAGGTCGACGTTGAGATGGTCCTTCGCGCGTGCGCGCACCTTCGCTTTCTCCATATCTCTCCAACTAGCTCCAGTGCGTTCTCGCCTATCCAAAGCATGCAGCAGCGCTCCGTCCTTCTGCCACCCGGCGACCACCCAGTCACCCTTGCGGAAGTGGATGATGTCGCCGATGTCGAACGCTGGTTTGCGATAGAGGAGCGTCAGACGGGTAATCTCCTCGCCATCCTTACGCCCGACCACGGTGTTGGACTCCTTGGTCGAACTCCCGTAACGCTTGGTCAGGTGCCGCCCCCAAGACCGAGCCAGCGCTTTGCTTCCGAGAACAACGTCCCAGCCACCGGTCACCGCCCCTTCCTTGCTGATGAAGAACATCGGGTCCGGTTCCATTTCTCCGAGCATGCTGTCCAAGGTCTCGCGCAGTGCCGTCAGTTCATCCTCGGCCAGCCTGCGCCCCGACGAGCGTAGTTGCACTGTTGCTTCGAAGTAGTTGCCAGCGCGGCGTGAACATGACGGACAGATGCCGTCTGAGAGTTGCAGTATCGTGCTGTGTTCGTCAGAGAACTCGATTCCGTCGATGACTCCGACCGCTTGCACGGCGAGTCGGGTGTTACGCTCATCGACAGGTTCGGAGTGGATACCCACCTCGAGTTCGCTGGCACGCCCATCTATCGCCAATTCCTGTTGCACGACTCCGTGATGGAGTTCTTCGTCGGGGATGTTCACCCAACGTCCGGAATGCAGCACCATCGAGCACTTCGGGCAGCGCACACCCTGGACGGTGGCAGTGAGTTCGGATAGTGTGGTTCGCTCACGGAAGCAGGATTCGCACAGTCGGTTGCTGGTGAGCGGCTCCGAAGAACCACAGACGACACAGAATGATTCTCCGAGTGACAGGTCGGACCCCCCTTTGGGTGGTCCGCCGTCGACGCGACCCGCTTCAAGGCTGCGCTCCGCGAACAGGTCGCTGAATCAGTGGTGAAACAGCCTACTGAAGCCACTATTCTTCTTCATCTCGGTCGAGGGCTGCCTCCACCGCATCCAATCTTCCAGACAATTCGATGAGTCGATTGAGCATACGCCATGTCCAACCGGCGATGATGCCAATCATCGCCGCGTAAGCGAGTGCGAGGAAGAACGTCCCATCTGCCATCAAATCACATCCTTGCATCCAGTTCCATCTGCGCTCGGTTCAACCTTACTTCCAGATCAGCGGCTGCCCATGATAACATGGCATGCCCGATGACGAGAATCTGGAAGGCGAGTGCGGAGAGCAGCAACACCTGAAGGATTGCAGGATCGAGCGTGGTCCCTGTCCCCTCTCCGGTGGCGACTACCGGTCCAGGGTGACGCTTCTCCCAGAAGCGGGTAGCCATGTAGGTGAGCGGGACCAGCAGAAATCCGAACATTCCGACTGTGGCA
>CAXEUS010000232.1:0-1589 GCA_963999385.1 uncultured Candidatus Poseidoniales archaeon
TCCAGTGGCAGACCTTCACGCCGCCGTGCTCTCCGACCAGATGGTAGGACTGCTTCGCCAGCTTCGCCGCAATCTTCGGCTCAATCTGCGATACGGACCCCGAATGCTTGCTCACTGGCCCTTGCATGGCGTGCACCCCCGACAGCACATCCCACAGCGGGGGAGTGTCAGAGTGAACCGCTGAGTTAGCCCTCAGACTTCAACGCGCCGGCGGCGCTTGAGGGCAGCCAGACTGAACATCGAGAGCGTGGCCAGCAGGCCGAGCGCGGGCAGGCCCCCAGAACCCGAAGGCGTCTCCTCGTCGGGGCATGCCATCTCGGTGCACCCCCAGTTTCCATCAGCATCACAGGTGCAGGTGTTGCAGCCGTCAGCGGCGGGGCGCGTGTCACCTTCCGTGCAGGTGATGTTGTCGACTGGCTCAATGGTGGAGTTGTCCTCGCCGTCATCGTCATCGGGCGGTGTCTCCTCCTCCTCGTCATCGGGTTCGTCCGACTCATCAGCACACAGGTCGGTGCCCAGGCAGTGGTTGCGCAGCAGCAGTCGCATCGGGGCGTTGGCGGTGAAGCGAATCATGTCCAGTTGCGTGTCCGTGATTCCGCGACGTGAAGAGACATCCTCGTATGGCGGAGTGATGTAACTCATCAGATTGGCAACCGTCCCGTTCTCGAAGAAGATGACATCTTGCAGCGTAGGGTGCGTGTGATTCAGTCTGATCATCGGGTCCTCACTATAGCGACATTGGCCTTCTTCCACACTGCTGTTCCAGATGCAGTTCATCCCCCACCACTCCACCGGCTCACCATCAGAGAATTCGTAGTTTCTCTCGAAATTGGTGCGATAGATGGTCTCACCCGCCTCACCTTCCTGGATTAATTCTGCCAGACTGTTCAATTTCACATGATCTCCACTGTAGAGGAATTCCCAGATGGGCCAGATGAACGCCTCACCCATCAGTTCCTGATGTTCGATCAACTTCTGCTCGCTGGCGTCGTAGGGAACGTATGGCTCGCCGAACGGCTGTGAGTAGTCTTCCCCCAGCACCCGCTCGATGGCCACACCATCGTGAGCCAATCGACCCCACCGTTGTGAGAATCCGAAGTCGGCCTCCGCTCCATCGTAGTCGGGCGCGTGTGTGTGACTGATTCCGAAGAAGTGACCCATCTCGTGCGGCAGGGTCGTCAGGCTATCACCATTGAGCAATGTCGACTTCAATTCGATACCGCTACCTCGGCTGAGCTGGAATTCAGGGGAGGGACCTCCACTCTTTCCAGAGGCGTCGAGACCTGGTCGGATGACGATGGTGATTGACTCGGACCGAGCGCGGGATGCGAGGCGGAACGCCGCTCCTGTGTTGTACTCCTCATCGAGGGTGATGTTGTCCAATTCCTCCTGCGACACGTGGCGTGCTGCCAGTTCCGCTTTCAGTTCCTGCAACGCCGTCTGCTCGTCGTCTGACAGGTTCAGTTGCGCGCGCAGGTCCGGCAGAATGTCGCGTAGCGTCCACTCCTCGTAGTAGTCATCTGATTCAGCGACCGCGTCAGGGATGATTACCATCTCCTTGGTCTGGAACTGGAAGTTCCAGGGTGCGA
>CAXEUS010000233.1:0-35770 GCA_963999385.1 uncultured Candidatus Poseidoniales archaeon
AGAGGAGGGCGGAGACCGCGATGAGCAACTGCGCCTAGTCAACAAGATTCTGAAACTCGACGATAGCCACATCGACGGATGGTGGGCACTTGCAAAACTCGAACTCCCCGCTCAGGGTGCTCCCACTCTGGTGCAGGCATCACGTTGCCTGCGCGCCTGCAAGCGGGTCGTCGAACTAGACTCTGAACATCGCGATGCATGGTGGCGGGGTGGTCAGGTCCTCGTAGAGGACCTCGGCATGCTCGAGGAAGCGCTCAACTGGTGGCAGCAGCGCAGAGAAGCCTCGCCGTCTGACCCTGAACCACTGATCGAACAGGTGGCCATCCTTGCAGATTTGGGTCTCTATCCCGAAGCGGCCGAGCGACTCTCGCAACTGTGGGCGGAAGGGATGGAGTCGATGCTGCATTCTCAACTGCAACGTGCAGCACGGCTGCACTCGATTGTCAAGAAGGCTGCATTGCGGGAGAAGAAGCACATCTTCCAGCCGTGGGACGCGGATCATGAGGGATGGAAGGATGTTGAGTGGTCACGTAATCGCAAGCCAGCACAGGAGTCGACGCAGTTCCTGCTCTTAGCCGGGCCGCTGGTGCTTCTCGAGGTCACCTTCTGGAATACAATCGATTTCGGAGAGAGCATCATCTGGCCGATGCTGATGGGTTTCCTGCTCGTTCTGTTAACAGTCCTGTTCTGTGTGAGAGTTTCCAAATGGATTACGATGAAACTGAACAAGCCCGCCTACAACATGGTGCGAGCGATGGATGTGGAAGTCACCTCGGGTATGGTGTGCATACCAGATGGCTGGCGAGGGATGAAACTCTATCAGGCGCTCTTGGTACTTCGCTCACCCGCCTGGCAGACCCGCTTGCAGCGCATCATCGATGGAGACGAGAAGTTGCCTGCCAAGTGGCGGCCGAATGTAGGAGACCTGAGCACTGTCGACCTGATCATCTCTGAAGAGGAGTGAGTGCGCTTCAGGTTCCGGCTGAGTAGTCGGCGTGGTACGCCTTCTGCTCCTCGGTCAGTTCATCGATGCTGAGTCCTTCAGTGGAGAGCTTCAGCGCAGCCAGTTCACTGTCCTGCTCGCGCGTGATGTCGTAGACTGCGTTATCGTAGGAAGCACCCTCACTGGCGAGTCGACAGAGACTCAGGAATTGATTGGCGAATGACATGTCCATCACTTCGGATGGGTGACCTTCAGCAGCTGCCAAGTTCACGAGCCTCCCTCGGGCCAGCAAGAAAACACGGCGACCATCGGCGAGGGTGAACTCGTCGTTGTTACTGCGAATCTCTCGCTCTGAGATGGCCAGACCCTCGAGTTCAGGGATATTGATCTCACAGTCGTAATGACCGGTGTTGCAGATGACTGCACCGTCCTTCATGGAAGCGAAATGGCGCTCGACCAGTACGTCCTTCATGCCTGTCGCCGTGCAGAACAGGTCACCCAGAGGTGCAGCTTCGTCCATCGTCATGACAGCGAATCCGTCCATGTGTGCCTTCAATGCCGCTAACTCATCCACCTCGGTGATGATGACCTTCGACCCCATGCCTCGGGCTCGGTTAGCCAATCCCCTGCCGCAGTGCCCATACCCAGCAATGACGAATGTCTTACCAGCCAACAGGATGGAGGTTGCCCTGAGGATACCATCGAGAGTGCTCTGACCTGTTCCGTGGACGTTGTCGAAGTCCCACTTGGTGATGGCGTCGTTGACAGCGATGACCGGATAGCGCAATTCACCCGCATCTGCCATTGCACGCAGGCGATGTACACCAGTGGTGGTCTCCTCAGTTCCTCCGATGACGCCTTCGATGGCGTCCGTTCGAGCATCATGCACGCGGAAGATGAGGTCGGCTCCATCGTCGAGCGTCAGAGTGGGTCCAGCGTCGATTGTCTGGTCAATGCACCAGTAGAAGTCATCGACAGACTGCCCGTACCAAGCGAATATCGAGTAACCTTCGTGAGCGAGCCAAGCGGCTACGTCGTCCTGAGTTGACAGCGGATTGCATCCAGACCAACTGACATTGGCGCCAGCGGCAGAGATAGTCTCGATTAGCACAGCAGTCTCCTTGGTGACGTGCAGACAGCCGGCCACAGTCATGCCTGCCAGAGGCTTGTCCAGTTCCGCCTGCTGCTTCAGAGATGCGAGCACCGGCATGCGCGAGCGTGCCCAATCGACCCTGCGTGCGCCTTCGTCAGCAAGGGACATGTCAGCGACTTTGTGAGATTCTCCCTCATCCATCGAACGCGCCGACCCGCCTTCCATTCAAAAGCACAGAGGGTAGGTTCGTTTCACCCTGAATCAGTGCTCGAAGTTGTAGAGTCCATCCCAGATATCATCCAATCTAGCAAGCGACTCCTTGATTGGTACAGCAGCGCGACCGAGAGGGGCATCAATGTTCCAACTACCGTCGTCATTACGCACATCGTCAGTGAGTTCCACAAGCCTCATCTCCGCCAAATCTCCAACCGCATCACGAATCTCGAAATCTGCATGTACATCCTGTTCCGCCAACCAGGCTTCGATGCGTGCATCCAGTGATGCAAGGGTGTGACCAACATCGGCCTCAGCGAGCAGGAACGTGTAGCATAGCAGCGATTCCTTGACCTCTTGCTCCTCCGCCAGATCGATGACCATGTTCAGCACGGCCTGATTGTTCGCTTGGCCTTTGAAATAGAGATCCTTGGCGACTGCTGCCATGTAATTCTCCTTCGTCTTTCGATAGGTCATGTAGGCCTTCATCGCATAACTACCAAGCGCCCCTGCGAGGGCTATCAACAGCGCTTGCGAAAGATCGACTGTCGGGCCACCAACAATGACCGGAAGCAGGTACTGCTGGAACAGCATGACCAGACCGACCACCAGTGGAAGGGATATCTTCGCCTTGTCCAACAGGCGCATATTGGGGGTTGTGTTTGGAAAGATGACCTCAAGGTCCTCGACTGGGACGTTCTTGAACAACCTCAGGTGCAGCCCTGCTCCCATCTTACCGGGGTCATGCTTCTTCATCCCCTGTTCCACGAACCATTCTGATTCCTGGAAACGTATGACCTGAATGACACGGTTGTACATATCGAATTTTACCTCTTTACCCGGTCTTCCGAGTAGATTGTCCAACGCGTTGGGAAGATTCTCAGTCATCTCATCGTGACCTAGTTTGTACAACTTCATCGTCACGAATTCATCAAGCCGGACGTCCATGCTTATGGGGAACAGAGATTCTCCATCCAATGCGAGTTGGAATTCCTCATCAGTGACGTCCTCCCAGTTTCCGTCTACCAATACCTCTTCGAAGGCGGATATGAAAGAATCAACTTCAGTGAGATCGAGTTTGCGCTCGGCATCAGGATCCATGGCACTGTACAGTACCTTGAGCCTCTCCAGTACACTCAGTGAACTGTGATGATCGAGCGCTTCAAGCATCGTACAGACACTTTCCAAGCCCTCTTCGATGAGTGGAGCAATTGTCGGCTCGGCGAACAACCGCTCTTTCACCTCGTGTCTGGGCATCGGAATGAAGTGGCTCTTACCCATACCCATCTCTGGCTCCTTGCAAGACGCCTGTATTCAGCGTACATGAGTGTAACCTCTCAACTTCTACGTGCTATTCACGCATCACACGGCGCTACCGCTCGAATAGACGAGCGGCTTGCGCCGCGTTTCAAACGCTATCGCTATTGCTGTTGGAAGTGCGTTGCATACTGTTGCGCGTATTGACGTGCTGTCTCCTCAGGGTATCCCTGAGCGATGAGCTGCTGGACGTAGGCCTCCATCGGGTCCATATCCTCGATTCCGCCGAATCCTTCGACGTCAGCGGTGCCACCCTTGCGCATGCGCAGCATGAACAAGGTTGCGAGCACGACGATTAACAGAGCCAACGCAGCGATTCCAGCATAGAGCATCATGTTTCCAAGGCTGCCTCCTTCATCACCCGTCTGGGTCTCAGTTCCAGAGCAACCGTCTGCATCGGGGTCGGCAACACATGGGTCCTCGTCTTGGACCGGCACCAGGTTGACATCGATGCGCTTCCAAAGCACCCAGTTCTGCCCGTTACCTTCGACTACCTTCACCCAGATGGTCTGCACCTGACTCTCGTTGGTGTAGAGGTCCTCAAGCTTCAGACCCATGCTGAACGTCGACACACAGTCCACGGTGGCGGTGCTCGTGTCACACAGGTTGTTGGTCGAGTTGTACTTGCCCAGATTCATCTGCTGGAACTTGTCGGCGAGCGTCTGGTTGAGCACATCGGGATTGAGTGATACCTCGACGAGGATGTCACCGTTCTCGCTGCCCGAGAGCACCGAGCCGTTCACGTAGACGTAGTCACCCGATTGTGTCGAGCCGTCAAGAGGTGTGCTGATCTCCACCTCAGGGGGTTCATCGCCCCAGTCTTCAGGAACAACGACGAAGAACATGTAGTTCTTGGCGCTCTCCCGACCGGCACGATCGACCACAACCAGTTCTATGCGAATCGTGTTCTCGTTGAATCCAGAAGGATCAGCAGTCTGGTTCCAGAAAGTGTAGGTCCAGTCACAGCCCATGGCAGAAGTACGCTCGAACTCGTGGTTGGCCTCGGACACCGCGTTCCACGGATAGTCAAACAGAACCTTCCACTTGTACATCGTGATGCCGGATTCGCCATCGGGCGCATCCGGGTCCTGCGAGGCACAGGCGTCGAACTTCACCTTGACATCATTCGAAGAGGAAAGCTTGGCCAGATGAATCGGCCAGTCGACTGCTCCCACTGTCTTGTTGCCATGGTCGGTGAGGCTGTCCGGATAGAACGGATGCTCCTCGACGATGACGCTCGCCACAGGTGGTGAGGAATCAGCGAGGATGTCGTTGGTGGCCAGTTCGATGGTGGTGATGCGCGTGTGGCCCTCTGCGTCGTGCAGGAACAGCGTGATTGTCCATGTAGCGTCCTGACGGCAGCCACTGGCCTCCTGGGTATCGATACGGCAGAAGGTAGCAGAGTGGTTCTCGTCAGCTCGGTGAGCGTAATCCTGGTTCGGGGTGAACAGGTTTCGCTCCCAGTCGGTTGCACCACTGATATGCCAATCTGCATCGAGTCCGGATACGGTGGAGTTGTATCCAAAGGATAGCGCTGTGTTGCTCTTCATGTAGTAGGTGAAGTCGTAGACACCGTTGCCGTTTGCCTCTGTCGGTACCTCATCGTTGATGGTCATGTCCCAGCCTGCGCCGGCGATTCCGAATCCGAGCGGATAGGGTGTCACCATGAACTTCAGTAGGTTCGAGCGCAGCGGTGCAGCGGTGCTTCCGAAGTCCTCGGACACCGATGGGTTCTCCACGTCAATGGTTGTCACAATCAGACCTCCACTACCGATGCCACAGGTGGCAAGCAGGGTCATCGTCGAGTCATCAGCGTGCTGTATGATGCTGTGGAAGCGTCCCTGCTGCGTGTTGATCATCCCACCACTGCAAGCGTTAGGCAACTTGTTGAGACCGGTGGTTGCGGTTGACAGAGCAGCGTTAGCGACGTGGTCGCCGTTGTTCATGCCAAGCCATGCGGTCGGCGATACGTCTGCCAACAGCGGGTGGTATGGGTCGACGATAGCCAAGTCGTCATGCTCAATCTGAGTGCCGGAGGTGTCCCGGTTGAGGATGTCCATCTCGTAGAGCAACTTGCCTGCGTCGCTGTCGGACTCAGCGTTCGGTCCGACGTGCATCTCAACTGTACCGCCCGCGAGCATGAAGTTCTCCAGTGTGTTCTGCAGACCGGTCTCGCCCAGTTCCTGGTAGTAGGAGCCAGCGATGACATTGGCATTGGTCTGCCACGGCAGCAGAATCTTCTGGTAGTGCGACAGCCAATCATCGTCGAAGTAAGTGTCCCAGTCTCCTTGGCGGTACTGAGTGTAAGTCATGCCCATTGAATCGAGGTCCTGCTTCACCTTCTCCAGCCGGTTCTGGTCGGTCGTGCCCGACAGAATGGCGACATCGATGTTGTCGTAGAAGGTGATGGTGAAGTTACGCATGTTGCCAGACGATGTGCCGTCAATCAGTTCAGCGTAGAACTGGATGTTGTAGGTATGGCCGTCCAGCCAGCCTGTGTAGGGCTGGAAGGTTGCGTTGCTGCGAGCGTGCGGGGCCAATGTCTGCGGGCTGTTGGTAGAGGCGATTGGCGTCTCTGCGGTTCCAGTGCCGACATCGGTAATCTGCATGAAGACGTTGTAATCTCCTTCCAGCACGCCATTGATCAACTCAAGTTCGAACTGGTGGGTCTTGGCGTTGTCAATTGGATATGCGCAAGGCATCGAGACATCCTCGACACAATCGAGTACGTTCGGTCGCAGTAAAGTCACATCGACAGACGCTACCTCGAAAATCATGCGCGAGAGGTTGTTCCCTAGGGTCACCTCCGCAACGTTGGTCCAGTTGTTGCCCGCGGTCACATTGTCGAAGTGACTCATCACATCGACGCGATATATGCCCTGTTGGAAGTTGTGTGTGCCGACGGTCAGATTGACCTCTTCACGAGCATCCAGATCGGTCACGCTGGCTGAGTAACTGGTGTCCAAGGTGAAGGTGTACTCCTGCACGGTGATGTTGTCTACGGCGAAGCCGGCGAAGCCGCTCTGACCGTTTATTCCGTCTGAGTTGGTCTGGAAGCGGAAGGTCAGAGTTACCTGTGCTCCCTCCATCGTTGTGCACTCGGTGCGCCAACTGGACGAATCAGGAGAACTGCGGTTCTGGATGACGAGGTGAGTCAGGTCGAGTGTGACCGACTTCACGACGCCCTCGGAGTCGAACCAGACGTTCCAGCCATGGTCGCCAGTGAACTCTACCTCGTCGAACGTGCCGTCGTCGTCGATGTCCTCACAGGTCTGATTGATGCCTTGGATACCATTCTCGTTGTAATCGTTCCATGAACCGTATACCAGTCCGTCGTAACTCTGCGCGCCCTTGCGCCATGTGATTTCCATGCCAGCGAACTCATTGATGCCAACAATATCTCCTTCAGAGTCAGTCAGGTAGTCTGCCTCGGCGAAGTAGTCGAAGGAGAGGTAAGCGAAGTCACCCGCCATGTTACGCAGGTCAATCTCCTGTAGCGTCATCGATTCGTTCCAGTCGTCCCCATATCCATCGTCGGGATGTCCGAACCAGTAGGCATTGGAGCCGAACACCGGACGGTTGCCCGGAACAATGGCATTGGAGATGGTTGAGGCGGTGTCATCTACGACTACACCGAAGTTGTCGCCGTCGTCACCGAACATGTAGGCGCAATTTGACGGTTCGAAATCCTCGAGTTCCTTGCACGGATTCTTGAACAGTGCGTTTGGCTGCGCCTGGTAAATCGTTGCTTCGACATCGAAGTCGACCAGCGTGTTGCCAGCGTGCTCGGCGATGACATCGATGGGCATCTGACCAGCGGCGTAGAGTTGACCCTTCTCGAACGAGGTTATCTCGCGTATCGCGGGGTCGTAGAGGTTGAGGACGGTAGCCTTGAATCGAGTCAGATCGTTGGTGTCGTCCTCGTTGACGAATCCAGATGTCGAGGTAATCTCTCCCCCGATGATGTACGTCGTGTTGTTGACGAAGTAGGCATTCAGACTGACTTCCTGCTCGTCACCGGGCGCGAAGTTGTTCAGGTTGACGTTCTGCTGCACGGTCTGCTCCTGCCCATATTGGGTCACCGTCTTGGTGATTGAGATGTTGTCAATCGCCATTCCGTCAAACTGCGTGTTGCGCGATTCGTTAAGCAGGCCGACACTGCCATAGAAGCCAGAGCGGAAGCGGAAGCGGATGTCGATGTTCTCGCCAGCCCATTCGGTCAGATCGAGTGCGCTGTCATCGGTGAAGTTGCTCCACGAGTAGTTTGTTCCACCGACGTGAATCAGACGGCGGGTGTACTCGATGTAGCCACTGTCAGCGAGTTCAGCAAAGCGGACGGCATCATATCCGCCCTCGTAGAGGACAGGTTCCCAGCCACCGTCATCGGTGTAGATGTCGATATTGCACGAGTCGTCGTAGATGAGCATCCCGGCGAACGCGCCGTTGCTGTAGACGTAGTTGATTGTCGAGTAACCCGATGTGCAGAAGAGGTCGACCTCCAACTTGGCGGAGTCCGATCCCGACAGGTCGACATCGTGCAGGATAATCGCTTCGTCCTGCCATGAGACGTAGCCACTCTCCAGATTGTTGTTGTCGCTGGAGTTGGCGTACATCGTGCCCGCCCACATGTAATCTGTGGGGTTCACATCGGCCTCGTAGCCCTCACCGTTGCTCGTCATGTTAGCTGCACTCTCTTCGTGCCAGTAGAGCCCCTCTCCGTCGTAGTCAGCCGTGGACCAAGTGCATCCGGCGCCACAGTTGGAGATTGGAGTGTTGTCGTAGTCGTTGGAGTAAACGACGGTGTCTGTGCCGCCGATGACCTCCTTCACAGAGGCTTCGACCGTCAGGCTGCCACTGATGACATCCAATCCGGTGTTGGACACAGTCACGTTCACGTTGCGATCGCCCTCACCTAGCGTCATAAGCAAGGTATCAGGATTGAACGATGCTGGTGATGCGGACATCGACGAGATGCCCACATCCTCGTTGTCAAGCTGGATGATGGTGACCGCATCTTGCGAACCACAGCCGCCCAGACCCTGCAGGTTACTGTTGATTCTGTCAGGGAAGCAGCCCTTGGTGTCGAGCCACCATGCGCCATTGTTGAACTGGAATCGATAGTCACGATTGCCCACCGCTAGGTCGAGCGCACTGCCCGAACCACCGACGAACTGGCCGACGAGTACCATCGTCGGACGACGTCCGACATCCATCGACTGCGGGCTGTGGTAGCCACCGCTGCCGTCAGAAAGCATAATCTGCACGGTGTTCAAATCGTCCAAGTTCTCAATGTTGAGCGAAGTGACGGTGTTGCCGCTGGCTCCGGTAAGGCTGGTCACGGTCAGGTAAGTCGGGACGACGAAGTCCATTTCCCCGTCCTGATTGATGTCAGCGATCTTCAACGAAGCGCCGTAGTAGTCACCGATGTGGACGGTGGGTCCGGTGGCCCACCCAGACTGCGTCGCGCAAGGAGCGGAGGCGCAGGAGATGTAGGTGACAGTGGAGGCGTTGGTCATGGCGACCATGTCGATGATTCCGTCTGCTGGAGAATCGGTGTCCGCGATATCGAAGTCGCCGTACTCCACTCCAACCTTGAAGTCGTGCGCCTTGCTGGGGTCGTTGAACGCGGAGAAGGTGTTCAGGATGCAATCGAATTCGATTACCGATATGTTGTCCCAGTCACCAGCGCCCCATCCCGTAGCCGGATTGTAACCGGGCCAGACGAGCATCCATGCGTCGAAGTCAACGCAGTCCTGCGTGCCTGGCAAGCTGCTGACACTCTCACCCCAGTCACCCAGCCGCAAATCTCCGTAGACCCTGTTAGCGAAGTTGTCCAGTTGAGTCACCTTGTGATTGGTGGCTGCGTTGTTGCGATTCGAACCACCGAGGAAGGTCATCAAGCGCTGTTGACCAGAGGCAATCGACTCAAGGTCAACTCCCACAATATCGTCGACGCCATCGCCGTTGAGGTCTGCAATCTGGAACTGCCACACGATGTCTCCCATAGTGTGTACCGCATCCTCGACGAACGCTCCGTCGCATTCGGGATTGGTCAGAACAGTCAGATTTCCTTTCACCACTTCAGCGGCGCCATAGACCTGAATGTTTCCTTGGTAGAAGACGATATCATCGTTGCCGTCTCCATCGATATCACCTACCTCGACATTGGTCGCATCGGCCATGTCCATCCAATCCTGACGCCGGGAAGCATTGTTCGATACCCAGATGTCAGAGCGTTCCTGATAGGTTCCGCCATCGTTCCACAAGATCGACAGGAAGTTACCCATGTCGCTTGCCGTTACGATGTCCTCATCGCCGTCACAATCGAAGTCGCCAGTGGCGAGGTCGGTAGGGTCACGAGCGACCGGATAGTGCTTCGCGTTACTGGCAGACACATCTACTGCGCCCACCATTACCGAGAGTACCATCAAGCCGACCAGCAGCAGGCTGCGGCGGCGCACATTACTCAGATTCAATTCAGTTGCATGATTCATCATACGAGGCGCCGACTCTAGGTTCTCTTATTACTCCTTTCGTGCGCGTGTGCGTAGGAACCGTCAAAGATTGCGACGCAGTGTAACGTTTATTCAGTGAGCGAACTGTTCGCCGAGACCATTCAAAATAACATTCTCAGGGGGCATCCATCCAGGTAGGTTCGGGGCCATATCCCAACCGTTCTCCTCCGTGAATCTTAACCAGCCTTCCGAGCCGATGCTGAGCCTCAAGCCAGCTCTCTAGAACACCCTCATCCATCTCGATTCGATCACCGATAGCCTCGAAGACGACCTCTACAGGAAGTCCCATCACTCCAAAACGACGCACTGCGATACGAAACAGTTCCCGAAGCCACCCCTCAGCCAGCGGCTCGCTGCTGGTGAATCCCTCCGGAGGCTTCGGAGCCTCGTCATAATCGTCGAGAATCTCCGCCAGTTCGTCTCCTGTCGGTGAACTTGGTTCATGGAATCCGAGTTTACGAATCTCCTCATCCAGATTTACGCCACCGATTGTTCTTCGGCGCTCTGGAAGCAGTGAAGGGTCAGGAGGTGGCCCGACGAGTTCGGGCTTCTTTGACTCTTTCTGGGGCTCTTGGCTAGTAGCGCTCGTGCCAGCGTCAGTTCGTTCGGAACCATCCGCTTGCAACGGTTGCAACCATCCTACATCTTCGAGGCCAAGTTCCTGCCGCCAATGCTCCACCCATTCAGTATCACCCTCCAACAGCACTTCGACATCATCATCCATATCGCGAAAGCGATAGCGAACCGGTCCGGAGATTGATGCCATCAGTGGATTTCCTCCCATTCAGTCCATGAACCAAACGACGGGCCATGCTGGGATGTTATTGGTCTCACAGACGTGTGAATCCGCCTTCCTCATCCTTCAACCATTGCTTTCCGTCAGCATCGATGTAGGTGGTGGTGGAGCCGTCCTGGATGAACTGACCTCCGGGGGGTAGACCGTGGCTTGAACTCACACTCTTCATCCCCTGTTCCAATGACTGCCCGCCCTCGTCAAATTCCGATTCAAGTGGGTTTGGTGGGTCAATACCGAACAACGATTGCTTGTGTTCGGGCTGGGCGTATGGATCCTGAGCATCCTTCCAGCGGTTGTATCCAACCAAGATGAGCAAACCTATCACGATGAGCAGTAATGAGATCAACGCTACTTTCGCCGGGCCGGGAATACCGCTCGTACTCTCCAAGTCGGGCTCCTCTCCAAGCTCGATGTCGTCATCTGTGGTTTGGTCAGTGTATGGCTTGAAGACAGGGTCAGCGAGGTACAAGCGGTACTCAACAGGGCCGTGTACCGATTCAGTGGAATTTCCGGTCCAATGGTTGGAGGGAAGCACCCTGACAATCTCGAAGATAAGGGCATGGATACCGCTGTGGGACGAGTTCTCCTCGGCATAGCATTCGAACCGAATACTGTCTGATGCTACGACCTCGACGGGCTCGTAAGGTCCACAGTTGAACGGGGATTTGGAATCAGATGGTCCGCCTAGGAACTGGAGTGTGCCGTTGATTTCACCGATGTTGGTCACCACGCACTCCTGCGTGTGCGATGTCACCGAGATACTACCCATCCTGCCGAACCGCGACATACCATCGATACTCGTGGTGTGTTCGGAAGACTCGCACTGGGTGGACCATTCCGGGCGTGCAGGTTCAATGATGCTGAACTCGGAGGTTGCCGTCCTGATTGGGACGTTCCAGTCCTGAGTTCTTACTGTGGCCACGACCCGATGCTGCCCGAACCCGAACTGCTCCCAATCCCCGTACCACTCTAGAATACCATCTGTGGCTGCTGTGTGCACCAGTTCACCATCCACCTCGATTTCCAACTGTACCGTGCAGCCAATCGCACAACCGGTGTCGACGCGGAAGAGTACTGGACGCGGCTCGAGTATGGCGGAATCAGTCGGATGAATTATCTCCACACTCAGGATGTCAGAATCCGCTTCCAGGTACATGGTTGCATCAGCCCCTGGGGCGAGATCAGAGGCGGTGTTGTTCGCCCCGTCTACGACATGCAATTCGAGGTCGTGATTTCCGGGGTGCAACCCTGAGATATCGTACTGAACGCTAGCGTTCTGCACGACTGTGCGAGTGCCCAACCAACCCTGAATCTCGTGCAAGAAGAGGTCGGCTAGGTAAGCGTGACCGAGGTCGTTAGGGTGATTGCCGTCGGAGGTAAACCATTCAGGGTGTTCCGCGTTACTGTCTATGATTGGAACGATGGTGACATTTGGACGTGTACTGACTATGTCTCTCAGAATCTTATTCTTCTCGCTGATTGCTTCAAACTCGTAGAAGGAGTAGCACCCCCCAGGTCCAGAGCCGATGTGGCAGATATATTCAGGGTCGATTCGTAATGCTCCGAAGAATACGTGTGCACCGGTGGAGGTGATGTCGTCGAGCAACTGTGGGTAGTTGCTGTTCCATACTGCAGTAGAGGAGGAGGAATAGTCGGCGAACGGTAGAATCGTGACTATGTCCGGATTCGATGAACTAATCTCGCTCCATTTGCCGCGGAAGTCCTGAACTCGTCCACCATCCTGTGAGAGATTACTCAATCTGACTGATTCGAACTTCTGCCCCAATGAACTGTTGATGATACCCACCATGCTGTGGTTACCATCGCTGGCCCCCTCCCCGGCTGCTGTGGATGATCCCAGAGCCACGTAGGAAAGAACTGGAGAAATCTCCATCTGTTCGGTCAGCGGCAGAGGGATAGGGCCTCCATCGTCGACAGTGAACGAACCATTCGTAGAATCGCTCGCCTGCTGTATCCAACTGGCATTGATACGCCAACCATCTGCTGCAATTCCCTGCTGCTGCACGCTGAACGATATCTCGGTCGGATTGGTCTGGTCAACGACTGTTATCTGGAATACGAACGGGCGTGTCTCAACCGGATTCCAGTAGTACCAACTGCGCTCGTTGCGGTTCGGGTCGATAGCAATGTACTCCACGTTTAGGAAGCCGAAATCACTCGCCCACGGTACGAACGAACCGCGATACTCCTTGGTGTCAGCATCCCAAGGCAAGAACACCTCGAACGGGTCTGAATTGTTGCTGGCGTTGAACATCAGAGCACGCACATACAAGTCGGTGCGACCTAATTCAGCCTCGGTGTGCAGCGTGACGATGTCACCCGGTTCCACCTGACAAACGTTAGCGCTGGTGACAACAATGCAGCCGCTGGTGGTAGATCCAATCAACTCTGGATAGACCGGGCGGAGCACGAACAAGTCGTACCAGTTGCCTACACCCACTGGGTGACGCTGATTCCCAACCGCGTCCTCCATCCAGATCCAAAGCGCCATCGAATCGCCGTATTCCACCGAGAACACCGAGGTGTCGTAGACTGCGGTGTAGGCGTTGTGGAGAGTATCCCAAGTCATGTTTCCAAGAGATGCAGGTGGCCAACTACTGATCGTCGAAAGCCCTTCGACGTGCCAGTTCATCAACAGGTTCGACTCGTTATTCAGTACGCGCACACGCATCTCAACCATGTCCCCGACCCGTGCTGAGGTGACCTCAGTGCCGGCAATCACGAATGTGACGTCGACCACCGACGGCGCGATGTCATCGATGTAGGTGATGTTCAGATTGGACAATGTGATTGCATGCTCATCTAGAGCATCCCCCGACGCAGTGAGCGGGAACGACGGGAAATCTGCGCTCGGCCAACCACCAGATGTGGAAATTGCATGTGCGGTCATGGCGTTGACCAGACTACTGTTGGTGCCGATTCGCTGTGTCAACTGGTACGGAATAGCCACCTGCTCAATCAAGAAGTAAGACCCATACGGTACTGCACTAGCCGAACGGACATTGAGATGACCCCAATCGACGCCCGTCGATGAGGAGTATGTCCCTTGAGAGGGCCAGCTGTTCTGCAGCAGACCCTTGGGGATGTTGATGGTGAGGCCATAGTTCGGAATCTCCGAACTGTTGATCACCATAATCGTCACACCGCCCAGTGACACCGTCACATTACCGGCGCCCCAGAACAATGGCGGGGGGAGGTGCAGCCATCCATCGGCGATTGGCTTCGCATCGACTGGTACCCACAGGCGCGACTCAGTGTAACCCAACTGAGCATAGTCAGATCCGTTTTCTCCAAGCCCGAGCGAGCCTGCGAAATGCATCACTGGATTGGCTCCTGGTGTGTTGGAGAGGTCAAGTGAAAGGTCGTGCACAGTCTCCCAGTGGTAATTGCTGCTGTTGAAGGAGATGATACGCGGCGTCGTGTTGTTATCGAGCGATGATAAGTTGAGTTGTAGCTGCATCCAAGTGAACAACGGCACATCTGTTCCGGACAAGTTCACAGGGCTCCAATCCGACCAGGTACGGTTGTCTACCGTCCAACGCATCGAGCCGTTGACCGACGTGTTAGCAGGGATGTTTGCGGCCAGACTGAAGTGCGTCCCAATGTGCACTACATCCTCCTCACCGATAAGTGGACTTACCCAAGTTCCGTTGAGCGCATACGTCGGCGTGCCTCCCCAACCTGCGAAAGCTCCGGTGAAGGCAAAGCCAGCGTTGCCATTGTCTCCCGCCACACCAAAGGAACCGCTTCCGTAAGGCCAACCAAGTGCGCCGCCGGTCCCGCCATCGGCATGGTAGACACCATTGTTGGTGAGTCCATTGGCAGCAAAAGCCACCAAGAGACGGCCTCCAGAACCTCCGCCGCCTCCATCACCACCGTCGTATGCTCCCGCTCCCGGACCGTTCTGAGCGCCGTTGGCTCCATCTCCGCCGTCGCCGCCATCAGCGGAGAGCAATGCGTTGAATCCAATCTCGACCGTGTTCGCCATCACCGTGATTGAGCCGCCGCTGCCACCACCCGCGCCGCTTCCACCGGGCCCGGAGCCCGTCTGTGGGCGCTGGCCATCATCTCCTTGACTACCGTCAGCGGAGACTGTTCCATTGATGACGATGGTGCGAGCAATCAACTCGATGACTCCGCCACCTAATCCTCCAAGGGCGTCAACAGAAGTCTGATTGTTGATGATAGAGGTGACATTTCCACCACTCGAGCCGGGCTCAGAGCCGTTACCATAGAGACTCCCACCAGAACCACCGGTCGGGCCGCCCCCGTCCCCACCGGTGTCGCCATGTCCACCACCCCCGGCACCATCGCTGCTGCTGTTGGCACCTTGGATGGTCGAACCGCCTTTTCCGTAGCCTCCAGAAACGACACCGTCAGAGATGATTGAGGCGCCTTGCTCGATGACAATCATGTTGGCGCTGATGCGTAGCGGTCCGGTGGCGCTGATCGAGCCACAGGTCTGACCCTGGCAACTGATTCGGAGCGTGTCGTAGGAGTAGTTGCCACCCATCTGCACAGGTTGGACAATGTTGCGATTGACAAGGCCTGCACCGGGAACCATGCTGCCGCCCGAGGTGTTCAAACGCAGATGACCGAAGACATCGATAGTCGTGCCATTGAAGGCCGAACCCTGAGAGAATAACAGCATCGAATTAGAGTCGTTGTCCCACTTCTGGTAGGCGCCGGCGGTCACGTCGAGTTCAGCCGAATCGGCTCGGGATCCGGGGCGATGCGGCAGCGTTGTTGATTCGTCAAGGGCGGGGTGGAGAATGACTGAGCCGTTACCGTTACCAAAAGTGGTCACTGTATTCGTATTCCGCATCCAAGGGTAGTACACATTGGGAGTATTGTTGAACACCGTCATCGCTGCTGCTTGCTGCAACTCCAGTGTTCTGGTGGCATTCAACCCACCAGGGCCAATCAGTCCAACAGGGTCATCGCCAGTGAGTGTAGCGTAGACAACACAGGTTGCAAGGTAACTTCCTGAGAGTGAAGGATGGCTTCCATCGGATGTGTAGAGGTCGTGGAACAGCGTTCCCGAATCCTCCGGGGTGCCACCTTGAGCGACAATTCCGTCGTAGATGTGCTTGAATGCGAGGCCGGCTGGGGCTATCCAAGCGGGACGACCTGGTGTCGATACATTCTCCGCGTAGAGCCGGTACCCCGAATCCAGGTGAGCCTGCATCGTCAGGTAGTCTGGGCTGCGCCACTGATTCTGTGAATCTCCGTCGCGTCTTCCCCATGTCATCAGGAATACTGTTTCAGCACCTTGAGCCTCAATCATGCCATCGAGGACGATAGCGCCGTCCTTGCTATCCTGCCAGTACTGGCTTGAAGTGGGCGGGAAACTCGGTACCTGACTCTGGTCCTGAAGGATGACCCAATCCCAGTTCCCGTTGTTCAGCGTGGTGTTCCACTGATGACCAGCAGTCTGAGCACGGGTTGCGTGTTGGTCGAGTCTGAGTCCACCAGCCGCGAGTCTGTCCGCGTTTGTGCTTGGACTGTTCTGCTGCAGGGCGCTCTCAACCAATCCATCGAGGTTGTTGCTCTGAGTGTAGGAATTCCCCATGAAGAGAACATCCAATCCTTGCTGACCAGAATTCATGGATTGGTCTTCATCTGCCAAAGTTGGATTCGGGGGCGCATCAAATGGTTGCACGAAGCAGATGGCAGTCGTGCTGAACAACATCAGAGCAGCGAGAATGAATGCATTGCCTCGCATGCGCTGGGCCATAAGGCCCAGCGCTACCCCGCCATTGATACCGATTCCGGCTCCCTGTTGAGTCATCTAAAACGATGGAAACTAGTTTCTGCGCCAACTGCCACCATGCTCGCACCACCACCAGTTCTCGTCAGCGTCGACGTACCACATGCCCTCAGGCACCTCCTCGTAGCGGCCACCCGGAGGCAGTTCTTCGTAGGAAGCGACCCAGTCCGGTCCTTCGACCACGGGGGTAGGCTCGGAATCGGAGACCTTGAGGAACTCGGGCTCGGTAAGGACTCCTGCAATCCCTGTTGCAGCAGTACCATACTGATCATCCTCTTCATCGTCACTTCGCTGCTTGCGCATGAGCAACAATCCGGTTCCCAAACCGACAGCGAACAGCGCAATCAACCCGAAAACAGCGCCTGCAATCGCCATTGTGGACAGTCCCTCATCCTCAGCGGAATCAAGGGATCCTTGGACTTCTTCGCTGGCTGGTTTCAGAGAGGCGATGAACGACTGCTCTGAGCCTATTCGATGCCAGTTGCTGACATGGTCCTGCCACTCGAATACAGCAGTGGTGCTGACTTCGGTGACCTGTTCTACCTCCCCCTCAGTGCGGCAGGTCACTTGGAGCGAGTTGCCAACCAGTACGGTCTGAGCAGTGGTCGGTGAGCAGATGAACTTGGGGTGACCGCTCGTGACTCTGAATCTGACCGTTGAGGACACCTCACCCATGTTGTTCACGTTGCAGATGAACTCTCGATGTCCTGCAAGAGACATGTCCGGGTCATCTACGACGCCATCGACACAACTCGGGAGAGAGAACAGGGGGTCGGGTGGTGTGACCACTGTGATGTGACTCATCTCAGTGATACTCAGGTCACCCGCGCTCAACGTGAAGAAAAAGCTGACATCGCCGACTTCAGTAAGCGTCCGGTTGAACTCGATCGTGCCATTGGACAGCCCTGCCAGACTCTCTTCTTCCAATGACATCGAACAGCCGTCGTTACAGGAGATGGCGAGCCGGTAAGTCACTGTGTCACCGAGAACGAACTCTGACCCATTAGCGGGCTCCAGTAACTCTAGCGTGAGCTCCCTTGGCGGAACAATCACCAGTTCACCGTCAGGCCCGGGAAGCCAATCAGGAGCGGGGTTTCCAGCACTGTCCTCCAGTGACACCTCCAGATGGTAACGTCCGGGATTAGCATCAGTCGTGTCCCAGTCGGCGTAACCAATTGTATCCGAGGTACTGTAGACCAGTAGTCGGTCGACATGTTCTCCGGAATCAGTGGACACATCTACCGCTGCACTGATGCTCTCCCCTGTCTCAGCGGACCATTCTATGCTGGTACGCCAAATCGTGGGGTTCGTTGGTGACCAATCGAAGGATACAGTGACCAGATTCGGAGCGAGACGGTCAACGATGGTGACGGTCGCATCGATACTTGGTCGCGCGCCATCTTCGTCCATATCAGAGAGTTGCGTATCTACTAGTTTGACCTCGAGGTCCCACGCCCCGAAGTCATAGCGTCCGGTTGACCAGACACCGGTGTAACTCGCTGTGGAGTCATTCCAAACAAGCGGGATAGAGGTCACTAGACCGCCTTCGCGGCGAGTCAACTCCACGGATGCATCGAGCGCTGCGCGGTCGGTTATCTCCTCGACTGTGAAAGTGATCGGCTCGTCATGACGCCAGGAGCCGGTCAGCATGCCACCTGAGATAGGTCCGCTGCTGCTGCTCAGAACGAAATCAGACACCACAGGAGGTCCGGGCAGGATGCGGACCTGCAATGTGGGAGAAGGACTGGCGGAGTTGCCGAAAGCATCCTGCATGTCGCATGAGAAATCGAGCAGGGTCTCTGAACCAGAACTTGCATACTGGGCCGAATCATACTGAAGATGGTACGCTTGGTTCTGCTCGTCCCAAACCATCTGGTCGGGAGCAGTGGTGCTGTTCTGACCACTCTGTACAAGTTGACACATGATGGTAAGGTCCTGCTCGCCGATCTGATCGGTTACCCAGAAGGTCAGCATGTCACCGTAGCGGGCATCTGTGGTCTCGGCTCCATCCACTTCCATCTTCACGTCATCTAAGCGAGGAGGGATGTCGTCAATGGCTGTAACAGCGAGATTGGAGATGGTGATGTGTAAATCGAGAACGGAACTGATGCCAGTGGCCATCACTGGGAAGTAATCGCGGCATCCCTGCACCAGGTACCACTCAGTGCATTCAGCCTGCACCATTGCATCGATACCTGATACGAATTCACCTCCGCTGCCCACCCGGTGAGTCAAGTTCCACGGCAGACTGAGGTGGCTGAACACGGGGTTTGGCATCTCAGAGGTCCAATTCAGTACCAGCCAGCCCCATTCCATTCCCGATGCATCACTGCTACCAGAGGTTGGCCAAGCAACGGACAGCGCCTGTGCGGGGAGGGCGATGTCATGGGCGGTGTCATTGTTGTCTACCGAAGCTAGTTGAGCACGCCCAACGCTCAGTGTCACGTTGTTCGCCTGGTTGAGGCCCAATGCCGAGAGAAGAATCCATCCGTTCTGCGGAACGGCAGCGAGAGGGACTGGAATCTCAAGAGCGCCGTTGTACGGACTACCTACTGATGGAGGAGGACCAGACGTGCTGCGCCATTCGATGCTGTGGAACAACCGCACGCCATTACCCAAGAGATCCCGCCCGTTGGTATCGCCTACGCGCCAATCATCTGTTGCGGGTGGACTGTTGGTGATGGATAAGGACAGAGGTCGGTCACCTTCGAGTGCTGCCCACCACCATGCATCGTAGGAGAGGCCAGTGAGGGATGGTGTCGACTGGTTCGAACTACTGTTCAGATTGAGGCGTAATTGGAAGTAGAGCAAGCGTTCGGTCGATTGTCTAGTCAAGTTGAGAGACTGCCATGTACTCCAGGTGACGTTGTCCATGGTGGTGCGGAATTCACCGATGACTCCCGTACCACTAGGTGTGACACTGTTGACACTGATGTTTGCTCCTTCAATGATAGAACCGACACCCAGAGCTGCGCTGGTCCAAGTTCCGTCGAGTACGCGCTCCGTTCCAGACCAGCCAGCGAATGTGGTCGAAATCTGTGATGACCCGGAAGTACCGCTGCTTCCAGCCCTACCGGCAGTGCCACTTCCGTAAGGCAGTCCACCGGTTCCGGCAGAGCCGGCGAACACCGAGATTCGTCCTGTACCATTGAGGCCATTCGCAGTGGTTGCGATGCTCACGGAACCTCCGCCACCACCGCCACCACCATCGCCGCCATCGTACATCAACAGACTGATTGGCCTCTGACGCATGCCATCGGAACCGTCCCCTCCATCACCACCCATTGCGCGGATTGCGCCGGTTTGGCCCCAAATGACATAGTCGGCAATGATGACCACCGAGCCGCCCGAGCCACCACCCGCACCAGCAATTCCCCTACCTCCATTGGTAGGATTGGGGGCATCTTCTCCATCATCGCCATCCGCGGAAATCGTACCATTGATGTAGATTATATTCGCCTTCAAGGTGATGAGGCCTCCTCCTCGGCCACCCGCTGATTTCACTGTCGTCACTCCAGCAGAGTTCGTCTGGGTAACGTTGCCTCCTGAGGAACCGGGCTCGGTGCCGTTACCGTAGGACATGTTGGTATTGTTGCTGTTTCCACCTCCAGTGCCTCCCGCACCAAGGTGAGCGCCCCCATTGGCACCCACGCCAGAATTACCTGCATGGTTACCCGACGCACCCTGCCCGGGGCCGCTCCAGACGGTTCCGTCGGAACGAATCGAGCCATTGGCTTCGATGATGATCATGTTCGCAGTAATATGCAATTGTGGCCCCGTGGAATTGATCAAACCAGATACGCGCACCGTTCCATACGAATGGTTGCCTGCCGTGTTTAGAGTTCCTTGGACATTCAGTGTACCTCCCCCGGCTCCAGGGGGTCCACCAGTGCCGCCTCCGGCGTAGGCGAGTTGCAGCCCGTTGGGTGTTAAGGTGACATTCTGGTTCGTGGAGTTGGATGACATCTGCTGTAAATTGAGTGAGGAGTTATCCCACTCCTGTTCCGGGTGACCACTGAAATCGAATTCAACCTCGGTGATTCTGGTTCCATTGGTATAGATGATTGACGTGGTCTCATTGAGGGAAGGGCGCAGAATCCTACTTGCTGGAGGATGCTTAGTGGAACTCGACTGCTCTTCCTCACTGTGAATCGCGCCATTCTCTACTGATGCAGGGAACTGGACGATGACGCTGCTCAGCATAAGGAGACTCAGCAACAGCGCGAGCCGACTGTGCGTGTACTTCCTGCTCATCGGACATATCTGCCCACTGTCATTCACCATAGTAGTTGGCAATGGAAGATTGGGCGCCCATAGGGCGCCATCATGCGCTCGCGAGGTTGCGCAGAACCGTCTGAAGAATCCCACCGTTGCGGTAGTAATCGACCTCCACTGGAGTGTCAAGACGAACCGTGGCTTGGAATTCTTTAGCCGTGCCATCCGCTCTGTGGGCAGTGACGGTGATCTCGGAAAGCGGTTCGAGGTCGCCTGAGGCGGGGATGTCGAATGTCTCGGTGCCGTCGAGGCCGAGCGAGTCTGCGTTCTCTCCTTCGGGGAAGGTGAGCGGTAGCACTCCCATGCCGATGAGGTTGGAGCGGTGGATGCGCTCGAACGAAGTAGCAATCACTACTTTGACGCCCAGTAAGAACGTGCCCTTGGCGGCCCAATCACGTGAACTGCCAGCGCCGTACTCCGACCCTGCGAGCACGACCAGCTGCATACCATCCTGCTGATAGCGCATACTCGCATCAAAGATGCTGGTCACCTCTCCAGATGGGAAGTAGGTAGTGAATCCGCCCTCCGTTCCAGGTGCCACTAGATTACGAATGCGCACATTTGCGAAGGTGCCGCGCATCATCACCTCGTGGTTGCCCCGGCGAGAGCCGTATGAGTTGAAATCGCGTGGCGTGACTCCATTGTCCATCAGGTATCTCCCGGCGGGTCCGGTGTGCGGGAATGCACCAGCGGGAGAGATGTGATCGGTGGTCACCGAGTCACCCAGTTTCACCAACACATGAGCTCCAGTTACCGGCTCAATTGCGGGGGGATCGGGTGTGATGCCCTCGAAGAAGTTCGGCAGTCGGATGTAGGTCGAGTCGATGTCCCAGGGATAGAGTGCCGAAGATTCACCGGCGATTGAATCCCATCTCGGCTCGCTCATTATGTCCGAATATCGGTCACGGAACATCTTGGGAGTGACCGCCATCTCCATCGTCTGCTCGATTTCTGAATCTGATGGCCAGATGTCGGATAGGTAGACCGGGGTTCCGGATTCATCAGTTCCTATTGCGTCGCTTTCGAAGTCGATGTCCAGAGTTCCTGCGAGCGCATAGGCGACGACCAGCGGTGGGCTGGCTAGATAGTTCGCCTTCACCTTCTGATGGATACGTCCCTCGAAATTCCGATTGCCGGAGAGCACGCTGCCGACGACCAGATTGCCAGAATCCACTGCTGCCTCGATATCCGCATCGAGTGGACCTGAGTTGCCGATGCAGGTGGTGCACCCATAGCCGACCACGCTGAATCCGAGTGCATCAAGCTCCTCTGTTAGCCCGGCGGCGTCGTAGTACTCGGTGACGACCCGACTTCCCGGTGCCAAACTCGGTTTGACCCACGGCTTGATTCCCAGCCCGCGTGCGCGTGCGTTGCGAGCCAACAGACCGGCCGCCAACATCACGCTCGGATTGGAGGTGTTCGTGCACGAGGTAATCGCGGCAATCACCACATCCCCGTGCTGCAGACGGAAGTCCTTGCCATTCACCGCCACTTTGGCAGCAACATCACCATCTGAGATGCCATGACCTTGGTGTCCCACAGGGGCGGTCAAACTGTCCCGCCAATGTTGTTTCATCTGTGAAAGATCAACCCGGTCCTGAGGTCGCTTCGGTCCTGCCAGAGAGGGATCGACAGTGGCGAGGTCTAGGCTGATATTAGAGGTGAATTCTGGGGTGGGGGTGTCGGTTGACAGGAACATTCCTTGCGCACTCATGTAGTTCTTCACATTCTCGACGTGGTCTGCATCCCTGCCGGAGAGTTGCAGGTAATCCAAGGTCTTCTGGTCGACCGGGAAGAATCCGCACGTGGCACCGTATTCAGGTGACATGTTGGCGATTGTCGCTCGGTCTGGGAGAGAGAGAGAGCCGAGTCCCTGTCCATGGAACTCGACGAACTTCCCTACGCATCCATGCGCGCGCAGCATCTCGACGATTCTCAGCGTCATATCGGTCGCTGTTACTCCGGGCCTCAGGGACCCCGTGAGTTCGAATCCGACCACTTCAGGCAGTAGCATGTAAATCGGCTGGCCGAGCATCACGGCTTCGGCCTCAATGCCACCTACACCCCAACCCAATACGCCCAGTCCATTGATCATCGTGGTGTGCGAGTCGGTGCCGACCAGTGTGTCGGGAACCCAGACTCCATCTTCCTCGCGGGCGACTGAGGCTATCCATTCGAGGTTCACTTGGTGGACGATTCCTCTCCCTGGAGGAACGGCACGGAAGTTGTCGAGTGATTTCTGCCCCCACTTTAGGAACTTGTAGCGTTCGAGATTGCGCTCGTACTCGATTTCCAGATTACGCTCGCGGGCGTCGGGGAACAGCCCGGACACATCCACCTGCACGCTGTGGTCGATTACCAAATCCACCGGTACCTGCGGATTCACCTTCGCTGGGTCCCCACCCAGATCCACCATCGCTTCACGCAGAGCGGCGATGTCCACAACTGCGGGAACACCAGTGAAATCCTGCAGCAGAACGCGGCTGGGCATGAACGGAATCTCTTCTGGAGCCATGGTGGGCGACCATGATGCGATTCGCTGCACGTCCTCATCTGTAACCAGAAATCCATCACGCTTGCGCAAGGCTGCCTCGAGTAGCACTCGGATAGTGAATGGCAGCCTGCTGAGGGTGCAATGACCAGCATCCTCGACCGCTTGCAGAGAGCAATAGCGACCCTCGCCTCCATCAGCCGTCCGGAAGGAGGCATCAGCGGTCATCAAAAATCCTCACTCTGAGGGGCGAGGGTGTCACGCTTCAATCTGACCATGCGCCAACTCAAGGGATGACGATGTGCATGTAGGCGGTGTTACCATCAATATCGATGCTGTGGATGTAAGGTGGGTGCAGTGGGAGAGATTGGTCGTTCGTCTCTACCTGACTGATTATGTCGACCATATCTAGGCCGCCGATGTCATCACCTTCGTAGGTGCCACCAATCACTCGTCCGAATACAGTATGGCACGAGACACCTTGGGTGCCACATGACTTCAGCTGATCGTTCTCGTCGTATCCGTCCAGCCAATGAGTGCCCGGCTCACCGTCCTGAGAGTTTGTAGCCTCCTTGTCGACAATGTAGAACTGGCTGCCAGCGCTGTTGGCGCCTGAATTAGCCATTGCCAGCGCGCCTACGTCGTGACGTCGGTTAGGACTGAACTCGTCGGGAACGATGTATGATGTCGGGTCGCTCTGATCCCCTTGACCAAACCATTTGGCAGCATAGCCACCTTGGCCGTTGCCGCTCTCGATATCTCCGCCTTGAATCATGAAACTGTCGATGATGCGGTGGAAGATGACGTCGTCATAGTTGCCCTCATTGGCGTGAATCTTGAACGATTCTACCGTATTGGGCGCGTCATCTGCGTAGAGTTCGAATGTCAGGGTGGCGGTGTATGACTCGTCCCACGCTTCGGTGAGGCCAAGGGCGTCCTTGATATCCGGGAGATACTTCAGTGAGGTGAGCAGCAATAGCACCGAGACGATGATTGCCATCAGACCGTAGATTGTTGGCGCACCATCGTCGAACATCACGGGGAGATTGGTGGCGCGCACCCCCATACCATCCAACTCAGCGAGCAGAGCGCTGTCCGCACGTCGAGCAGCACGATGTTTGGGGTCCTTCTTGAGCGCCTTCTGGTATTCACTGTGTGCAGCGCGCAGCAATTTGCGCTTCACCGTCTCACCTTCGCGCGCTTGCCCGGCTTTGGCATCACCGACCAGTTTCCAGGTGTTGGCGTGGTCGGCAGTGTCTCCATGCTCAGTCCACGCATCCCTCATTGTGTCAAGGGCAGCTTCGAATTCGCCACTCTCGATTTGCGCCTCGGCACCAGCCCATGCGTCCTTCAGACCCTGTGAGAGCATGGGCCGGCCGAGTCGGGTCTCATTCATCAACCCCGCGCTCATTGAAAATAGAGAGGTGTACGGTATATCGCGTCCAAAAAAGAGGAAATTCATGACTACGTGTGCAACACAAAGTCTCAAGTCATGAAGTATACGCGGAACAGCGTGAGGGCGAGGGAACCCAGCGGGTGAATCAGAGCAACCAAGTCGTCAGGGGCATTTGGAAAGAATGGAACGCATAGTCAACGACTTCACCATCAACATCGCCACGGCGAATGGGACAGGGTCCCAGAGCGCCAATCTTATTCTACTGCAGACTATGTTTGAAATGGGCGTCCCAGTCAGTGGCAAGAATCTCTTCCCAAGCAACATCTCCGGCCTGCCGACATGGTACATCGTCAGGGTCTCGGACGACGGATACCAAGCCCCTGGAGATCGCACCCACATCCAGATTCTGATGAACAAGGCCACCTGGGAGGGTGACCTCGAAGTGCTGGAACCGGGAACGGTCGTGATTTACAATTCCGACGTGAAAATGCCCGTGGAGCGTGACGACCTGATTCTCTATCCTATTCCAATGACAAAGATTGCTCGAGGATTGAATCCAAAGTTGGCGCGCATGATTTCCAACATCGTCTACGTCGGTGCGCTCGCTCAGGTTCTAGAACTGGACCAAGGGAAAGTGGAGGCGGCCGTGGCGAAGCAGTTCGGTGGCAAGCAGAGGGCAATAGACCTGAATCTGGAGGCGGCACAGTTGGGACGTCAATACGTTGCTGAAGAAATAGAAGTCTCTGACCCCTATGTAGTCGAGGCGCGGGAGAGGAATCCTGACGCATTTCTCATCGAAGGCAACGAAGCGGTCGCCCTCGGATCCATCTTCGGCGGTGTTGGACTGCTCTCATGGTATCCAATCACCCCTTCATCATCGCTCGCTGAGGAGGTGATTGCTCATTTGCCGAACCTCAGGGTTGACGCTGATGGCAAATCCACCTGCGCCGTCATTCAGGCTGAGGACGAATTGGCGGCAGCGGGAATGATTGTCGGAGCTGGTTGGGCTGGAATTCGAGCGATGACCTGCACCAGTGGTCCGGGAATCTCTCTGATGTCAGAGTTCATCGGACTCTCATACTACGCTGAAGTGCCGACGGTCATCTGGGACATCAACCGAGTTGGACCATCCACAGGTTTGCCAACGCGCACCCAGCAAGGAGACCTCTCATTGGTCTACGAGGCAGGCCACGGTGACACTCAGCACATCGTACTCATCCCGGGAACCGCCGAGGAGTGCTTCGAGTTCGCCTGGCGGGCGTTCGACTATGCTGAGCGCTACCAGACGACTGTGTTCGGATTCAGTGACTTGGACCTGGGTATGAACCGCTGGGTCTGCAACGGATTTGATTACCCAGATTCGATGGACCGCGGCAAGGTCATCCGTTCTCAGAAGGCTCTGGATGCGGTACCCGAGTACGGCCGCTACCGCGATATCGACGGCGATGGGATTCCGTACCGGACCCTTCCGGGTTCCGGACTCGAACCGATTCTGAACCGCGGCACCGGTCACGACGAAGATGGTGTCTACTCTGAGAAACCGGATGTCTATGCTGCCAACATGCAACGCCTGAGGCGCAAGATTGACGGATCGAGAGACCATCTCCCAGCACCCGTTCTCAGAGAGGAAAAGGAACTGGAGGTGGGTATCATCTTCTACGGCTCAATGGAGAATTCGATTCAAGAGATTGACGACATACTGGAGAATACCGGACTCAAGGTGAGTCAATGCCGTGTACGCGCGCTACCGCTTCATTCGCACATCGAAGAGTTCGTCGACCGCCACGAGACTGTCATCGTGCTGGAGATCAACCGAGACGGCCAGATGTATGGTATTCTGCGCAAGGAACTGCCCATCAAACTGGTTCCGAAGGTGCACTCCGTTTCCTTCTCTGATGGTATACCCCCGCGTGCGCGAGAATATGCCGATCGTATCTTGGAAGTGCTTGAGGAGGTGCACAAATGACAATCAAACTGAACATCATAGAATTGCCCAAATCTGAATATCAGGGTAAGCCTTCCTCGCTCTGTCCTGGCTGTGGTCATGACCAGATATCCACTGTCATCATCAATGCGGCTTGGGAGAATGGAATCCCACCTGAGAAGATTGCCAAGATGAGTGGAATCGGCTGTTCCTCCAAGACTCCCGCCTACTTCCTTGGTCAGTCGCACGGCTTCAATACCCTGCACGGCAGGATGCCCTCTGTCACCACTGGTGCGTGCATGGCGAACAAGGATCTCTGCTACATCTCCGTTTCAGGTGATGGGGACACCGCCAGCATTGGCATGGGACAATTCGTGCACGCTATTCGACGCAATCTGAACATGGTCTACATCATCGAGAACAACGGTGTATATGGCCTCACCAAGGGGCAGTATTCGGCGACCGTGGAGAAGGGCAGCCGCAAACGCAAGAGCGAGGAGAACCACCAGAATCCAATCGACCTGTGCGCCATGGCCATCAATCTCGGGTGCTCGTTCGTGGCTCGTTCGTTCTCCGGCTCAAAGAAGCAGTTGACGGCGCTCATCAAGGCTGCCATGAGCCACCACGGCATCGCCGTCATCGACGTCATCAGTCCATGTGTCACCTTCGCCAACAATGACGAGTTCTTCCGCTCCTACGGATATGTCAAGGAGAACGAGACGGAGTTGCACTCCCCCGATTACATCCCGCACCACACGCCTGTCGAGGAGGTAGACATCCCCGCTGGAGAATACCAGGACATCGAGTTGTTCGACGGCGCCAAACTGCGACTTGAGACGGTCGGAGACGAACATGATCCATCAGACCCGGTCGCCGCGTTGGCGTCAATTCACAAGGCAGAGATGGAAAAGAAGCACGTTACTGGATTGCTCTACTTCGATGCAGAGCAGGCGACTCTGGATGAGGAGTTGCGACTCTCTGATACGCCACTGGTCAATCTGAGCGACGATGAGATGCGACCGAGCGAGCAGGCGCTCGCTGACCTGCTCGCTGAGTTCCGCTCGTGAACTCCGAAGCGCATATGGGGCGCGGCCGAAAGGGCCGGGTCATGCATGGACCGACGCTCACCATCGGCCATCGCACCCCTTCTGGAGAAATGACGCACACCTGCGAGGTGCCGCAGTTCGGCCTAGGGGTGTTCCTGATGAAAGAGCCGGGGGTGTGCAGACAGGCTTGCCTGTGGGCGCTTGAGACCGGATACAGGCACATTGACACAGCGAAGGTCTACGAGAATGAAGAGGGTGTAGGAGAGGCGCTAGCAGAGTGCGGAATCGAGCGCTCCGAGGTGTTCGTGACCACCAAGTTGCGCAGTCTGGATGCAACGAGTTACGACGCAGTGCTCGAACACTGTCAGGCGAGTCTTGAGCGACTCGGAATAGAGCAGGTCGACCTCTATCTGGTCCACGCTCCACCGCCCGACATCGATTGTCGTGCTGAGGTCTGGCGCGGTATGGAAACCTGTCTGGATAATGGCTGGACCAGAGCGATAGGAGTCTCGAACTACGGCCGGAATCACCTCGATGCTCTGATGCAGAACGCACGCTACGGACCATCGGTGAATCAGGTGGAGATTCATCCCTGGCTGCAGCGACCTGACCTGATTGCCGCCACACTGGAAGTAGGTGCGGTTCCGATGGCTTACTCACCGCTTGCACGCGGACACAAGGTCGACGACCCGAAGTTGGCTGAGATCGCTGGTGCAATCGGTTGCACTCCTGCACAGGCGGCGCTCAAATGGTGCATGGACCGCGGCTACATCACCATCCCGAAGTCGAGCAACGAGAATCGCATTGCAGAGAATCTAGCAGCGCTGGACGTGGACATAGAAGACCAACGTGATGCGCTGGATTCCCTCGAAGAGAATTACATTTCAGGGTGGGACCCGACCACCGAGCCGTGAGAGGTAGTCCCTCCCGGATTCGAACCAGGGTCGGAGGCTCCAGAGGCCTCCATGATGGACCGCTACACTAAGGGACTGTGAGCAAGCCGAATCAGCGCCATTATTTCAACGCCACCCCACAACATGCGGAAGGCGTACTTGGACACCCAGCCTAGCATGAGCAGCGTCATGAACCAAGCGAGCGATGTGCGAGCGATGCGCCCGTTGCGTTCCTTACGGTGCCGATCCCGTTCCTCTTCTGCAATCAGCGGAGCGAGCGGGTCAGCGCGGCTCATGCTAAGCCGGAGCGGGCGACAGGCTTCAAGCGGTGCGCAGTGTGGGCGACGACATGAGCGAGGCACCGGTTGGCTATGAGCTGCCGCGGATTCCACCCGCGCAGCCCAAACCGTCCGTGTCAGCGGTAATCACCCGAGATGGAGAGAAGGGTGTCGAGCTGCTGCTGTGTCATCGCGTAGCAGAGATGCCCTCGTTCCCTGACTTCTGGTCGTTTCCCGGTGGAGGAATCAAGGAATGCGACCGGGCGGCTGCGGATGCGATGCAGCAGTTGTCTGGTGAGGAAGGTGCGGCACTTGCGGGCCTTATGCGCGAGCTCGTGGAGGAAATCGGGCTGGCACCCTCTGGCCGCGGATTGGTGGCAGTAGATGAGCCGGTGAGAGATGGCGTTCTTGCTGACGCCGATACCTGGCTATCTATGGTGGAAGACGGCGCCCTACCGAGTAACCAGGATGGATTCTCACTCATCACTCGCCGCACGACTCCGCCCTTGGCTCCAATGCGCTTCGACAACCGATTCTACCACCTGCACGGTGGTGCGAGCCCCCCTGATCCAATCCTTCCTTCCGAGCGAAGTGAGTTCGATGCCATCCGCTGGCTCCGCCCCACAGACGCACTCGCAGCATGGATGTCCTGCGACATGCGCATACCACCCCCACAGATCACACTGCTACGTGATTTAGCCACCGGGCTGTCAGAACATGCTGAAGATATGCAAGCAGTTGCTGACTCACTTTCATCTGAACTCCCGACTGGAGAGCATCTGATTGAGTTCGCTCCCGGGGTCGAATGCGTTCCCCTTGAGACGCAGACGCTGCCGCCGGCAACGCACACCAACTGCTACATCCTAGGAGAACGAGGTGGGGAACACATCGTGGTTGACCCAGCCGCGAAGGATTCGGCTGGGTTGGCATATCTAGAGCGGCGCGTGCGCTCGGCAGAGGAAGCGGGAGGACGCATCGTGGCGACCGTGTTCACGCATCGCCACCCGGACCACATCGGTGACCTAGGTGGGATAGCAACCATCTATAGAGCGCCAATATGGGCGTCTGCTGAAACTCACGAGGTCATACCTGAATGTGAGACAGATTCGCTACTTTCTGACGATGATGAACTGGTTTTGAATGGCCCTTCGGGTTCTGTTTCATGGAGGGTGCTGGCCACCCCTGGGCACTGCCCCGGACACATCGCTCTAGCATCTGAAGTCGGGGTTGTCTCAGGAGATCTTGCTGTAGTCGTCGGAACAATTCTCGTGCCTTCCACTGATGGTGATATGGATGATTATCTCGCCAGCCTTGAGCGTGTTCGCAATCTCTCTCCACCGATGCTCTTCCCAGCACATGGACCCCTCTCACCCACACCGGAGAAACTTCTGGACCACTACCTCTCGCACCGGAGAGCAAGGCATCTACGAGTACTAGAGGCGGTGAATTCCGGGTTGACAACACTGGCTGAAATCTCTGAGTCAGCGTATGCTGACACTCTGGAGTCCCACCCTATACTGAAACTGGACCAAACTCTGTCGCATCTGCATTCTCATGAGAGAGCGGGGTCCATCCAGAAGAACGAATCTGGTTGGCAATCAGCGTAATAGAAGAAGTTGCAAGGGCATAGTTCTGAGCAAGGCTTGATTGACGGCACTCTCGGAGGGACGACAGATGGAAGACCCGTTGGGCGAGGTAGCCGCCACTTTCGAGGTGCGCCACGTATCGGCCGCGGACGGCTGGAGATTGCGCACATTCAGTTGGACGCCAACTGATTCTGGAGCGGCTCAACGCAGGCCTGTAGTAGTCGTAGCCGGTTGGACATCGGTGGTCGAAGGATGGAAGCCATTGTTGTTGAAATGGGTTGAACAACGGCCAATCCACTATATCGAGACACGAGAGAAGAATCGAACTGAATCACCTGCAGGACATCGTCAGCGACCTATCGACTTCGAGATGGAGAAGCACTGCCGTGATCTAGCGACTGCCGTGCACGGACTCGGACTAGATGCCGGAGATTGCGACTGGTTCGGCTCATCACTAGGGTCAACAGCCATACTGCACGGATTCAAAGAAGGGATACTCGAGGGGAGGTCGGCCTTCCTTGTGGCCCCAAATGGTGAGTTCAAGTTCCCTGGTTGGGCAATCCCGTTCACCTGGCTTCCATGGTGGTTCTACTGGCCCGGTATCCGCTTGCTAGTGATACCCTATCTCAAAATCCGGATTAAGGAGAAGGAGCAGTACATCCGCTACCGTCGAGCAGTTCTCAGTGCAGACCTCAAGCGGCTGAAACTTTCGACGAAGACGAATCTGGGGTATACAATCTGGGATGGACTGGAGCGTGTTGACGTCCCATGCGCCATCTGTGTCGCCTCCTCAGATACCCTGCACGGTTCGGGTGAAGCTGAACGAATCGCAGACACCCTCTCCAGAGGGGAAATAATTGAAGTCCCGAGTAACCAGTTTGCCCATGAGGCGGACGTGATTCCTGTAATCGAATCTTGGCAGCAGACAGCATGATGAGTGAATCTCAGGAGGCAAGCAGATGGATGCGGAATCAGAACCACCCGTGAGTGAAGAGCAAGCCGAACTCGAAATGCCCAGATACTTCCTTTGGAGATTCCCAGATTCAATCTGGAGGTGGTGTCTATTCATCCCAGCAATGTGCCTTCTGGGGTACGGACTAATCTGGTCCTTGTACAACATGGATAGTGATTCACTCGCTGTTGCTGTTATCGGTGCGCTAGTCGCCTCTATCGCAACCCCCGGGTCGCTCTCTGATTCGATAAAAAAAGCAGCAGGTGGAGACATTAGTGGGGATGTATGGAATGTCGAACCAATTCCGCCGATGAATTCTGAAGATTGGCATCTCGACCGCAAGTTCTGGGATGAGGATGAGGAATGTTGGATCCCCAACCCTCTCGCACGCTATGAGCAGGATGGACCAAGGGTGAGTGTTGAACAAGATGGAGAATCTTGGGTGGTTCAAGTAGAGGGGAAAGACCCGATAACTGTGGAATCGGCTGAGGAAGCTGACAAGTTGATGATGGAAGAAATCAAAGATGCTGATTCTGATGATGCTCAAGAACTGGTCTTCAGTGAACACCCGCGACACAACAGATTCCGTGCGATGTACAACGCAACCCCTCCTCTGTTTTCGACTCAATTCCTCTGGCAGGCCATTGCCATCATGATACTCTTCTCGATGTGGTTGGCTACACCAAAGGAAATACGGAATTCGATGACTCTTGAACTGACTGGAATCATGGTTTTTGGCTTCGTTATTCTGGTTGTCAGTCACCATCTGAACAAGAAGGCCCTAGAGGCGTGGGATACTGTCACTTCGATTGTCAAGTATCTCGATGCGGGGCATAACGAATTGGTAGGTCAAGTCAGACCTGCAGATTTCACACCGATTGATGTTGTACATGTCGACGGATATCGGGACAAATCATGGACATTCCATGACCTCGTTGCTTGGAGATGGGATTACACACCAACCGTTTGCTGGAAGGAAACATACGTCGATAGTAAAGGGAATGTGCGAACTCGTACTGTGTGTAGATCAGAGACAATACGTGCTGATGCACATGTACGTGATTTCCTCTTGCACGATGGTAGTGGAGGAGTTACAGTAGATCTAGGGTCTTTCGAAGATGTTTCCTACGGAAATAATCTGATGGATGAAACTAAGCCTGGAAAACAGGGCGGCAATCCCCTGCATGACCCGGGCTCAGGAAAGTGGATTCGGAATCATGCCTGGAGTCTGAGTGGCCTAAGACTAGGGGAACCGGTCTATGCGATGGCACGGATAAAGGACATTACCAACAAGGAGAACCTGAGAGGAATGGTATCTGAAAATTCTACCAGACTCCATCACAATCTGGTCGCCATGGGAGAAGACGCCCCGCGGAGACACGCCAAGGTTCGCAAGGGAAGCGAACTATCTCTGCTGAAAGCACGGAGGTCTAGTGTTGACGTGATGGGCTTCGGAACTCTCTTGATTCTCAGTCACCTGATCATCATGTCAATGTCAATCTAATCATCTAGATTCTCTTTGAGTTCGGCCAACCTAGCCTTTGCAGCCAGCAGTTCTGCTTCAGCCTCGACAGCAGCCAATTCATCCTGCAATTCCTCTGTCCTCTCATCAGCTTCAGACTTCTTCGATTCAACGAAACTACCCAAACTCGCTCTGCGTTCGAACATGTCATCCACCTGTTCATCTGTATACAAGTCGAACAAATCCGCCCTCTCAAATCCGAACATTCGGGCGACGATTACTGCGGGGAACATTTCAATCACGGTGTTGAAATTCTTAGCTGACTGGTTGTATTCCTCAACCTCGTTAGCCATTTTGGAGATGGCATGTACACCCTCCTCTAGACCTGCAACCAAGACATTGTGAGATGTCAGTTGAGGGTTGTCCTCTGCAAAGGCGAGAAGTTGGGGCATCATCCCGTCAAGCAATGCGTTTGCGGCTGCCAGTTCGGCAGGTGCCCGATTGCTCTTCGCCTTAGCGAACATCTTGCGTGCATCAACGATTTTGTCGTAGACAGAACTCTCCAGTCCTAGTTGGGCGAGATCTGTTTCTTCGATTAATGCAATCTTCTGGTCTTTCACCCCTATCTGGGCTTCCAGGTTCTGATATTGGTTCTCGACTTCGTTGCGTAGATCTACCATTCTATTGTAGGCTGAAATAATCCAGAACAGAATCAATAGTGCTACTATTCCAACTACAACTAATACGAAAACCAAGCCGCCAAGAGCCGCCATGACGCGGCGAGCATGAACTCTCCTATGAGCGTTGGCGCAATGAGGAATCATGGGTTTCGCCTAAGGCGACCTTGATGAAGTGCGGCAGCCGCAGCCGCGGTTGAGGAGTTACGATGCGCGGACAGATGAGTTCGTTCGATGTGGCGAGAATCGTCACTGAGTTGCAGCCGTACATCGGCGCGCGGGCGCGCAAATCCTACCAGCCTCACTGGGAGCAGGTGGTTCTGCGACTGAACCCCAAGGATGAGCCGCAGGTGGATCTGGTAATCGTTAGCGGCAAGCGCTGCTATCTCGCTAGGCGAGATCGCCCGATGCCGCACAATCCCTCCTCGTTCGCCATGCTGCTGCGTAAGCATCTGATGAACGCCCGGCTTACTGGAGCGACCCAGCACGGGTTTGACCGCATCATCACCCTCGCTTTCGAGACGAAGGATGGCCCCCTCTCACTGGTTGTGGAGATGTTCCGCGATGGAAACGTGTTGCTGCTCGATGCTGACGGAGTGATTATCCAACCGCTAACGAGCGTGGAATATGCACAGCGCATTCTGAAACGTGGTGAAGCATACGTCCCTCCCCCTACCCAGATTGACCCGCGGACTCTCGGAGGTGACGAGTTAGCGGAAATCCTCGCAGTAAGCGATGCTAATCTCGTCAGCACGCTAGCGAGTCGGGTGAACCTGTCAGGAACTTATGCGGAAGCTGTATGCGCAGCGGCCGGACTTGAGACAACCTCAGCGGCCGCAGATGTCAATGCCGGAGGTATTCGCGGTCTGGTGAAGGCGCTTGCGGACCTCGGAGATGAACTGTCCTCGGGCAGCGGTGGAGTCACGGTACTGTCACTGGCGCCCGAATCGAGCGCCGAAGAGGTGGTGGCAGATGCAATCGAGGAGCACTGTTTCGAGGCTCTCCCATTCGCACTGCCAGCCCACGACGCTAGCCCGCTCATCGAATTCGATTCTCTGTCAGACGCTGTAGATGCCTGGAAAGGCGGTCACGACGCAGCAGCACTGGCTAGACGACAGGAGGAGAAGGCGGGTCAAATGCAAGAGGGACGACGTCCGATGGATGTCGGAGACCAACTCGGCAGGCGCGCTACTCAGCAGAGTCAGGCAATCGAGCGATTCCACGCTAAAGCGGACGTGCAGCAGAGACTAGGCAAGGAGATACAGGACAACTGGGCGCACGTCGAGGAACTTCTGCAACAGACCAGGCAGGCGGTTGAGGCTCACGGTTGGGACGAGGTGCGCCAGCAGGTGCGTGACATCGAGTGGATAGAATCGATCGATGCGGGGAAGAAGAACGTCATGGTCTACCTCCCAGATTCCAATGGTGAACCAAGCAGCAGGGTCGAGTTAGAACTCGAGGCCAGCGTACACCAGAACGCGCAGCGCTATTTCGACAAGGGCCGCAAGCAGAAGGAGAAGGCTGCAGGTGCGAAGAGTGCTCTCAAAGTGACTGAATCTGAGACAACGCGCGTAGAGAAGAAGCGGGCGAAGGATGAGGCGGCCGGAAGATTACAGGCAGCCAAGCGTAGCAAGCGTTTCTGGTTTGAGAATCAACGCTGGGCGGTCGTCGGCGATGGCCACCTGATTATTGGTGGTAAGGATGCGCGCGGCAATGACCAGATTGTGCGCAAGCGACTGGACCGCCATGACCGCTACCTGCACGCTGACATCCATGGGGCACCCTCATGCGCACTGAAACTGAAAGACGGCTTCGAACCCGACCTGCAGCACGCAGGGGACCTGCCAGAAGGTGTGAACGCTCTGCGACTAACCCAGACACTCGAGTGGGACGATTTCACTGAGGAGGCACTGGAACAGGCCGCTCAGATGGCCGTGGTCTGGAGTCGAGGCTGGTCAGGGGGCGGGGCTGCAGCGACCGCATTCTGGGTGGAACCGCCACAGGTGTCCAAGACCGCAGAAACCGGTGAAGCGCTCGCACGCGGGGCATTCATAGTACGCGGGACGAGGAACTGGCTGCGGAATCTACCTCTGGAACTGACTCTCGGACTCGCTTTGATCAA